>CALDZJ010000090.1 GCA_937944055.1 uncultured Verrucomicrobiales bacterium
GGAGGAATGCACATCAGCCCCTGCAACGATAAATTCCCAAGCTCCAAAAGTTGATCCAAATCCTGTCGCAGTTCATCAGGCGCATAACCACCCTTACTGGATTCTTCGCCAATATTGACCTCCAGAAACACCTTCGGCTTAAGCTCCAGCTCACCCGCCACTCGGTCAATGAAGCGAGCCAACTTCGTAGAGGACACACTATGAATCACCGGAAAAAGCAGCAACACTTTGCGAACCTTATTCCGTTGTAATCCACCAATAAAATGCCACTCCAAGCCCCTCGGCAAAACAGGAATTTTTTCCTCCCCTTCCTGCAAGCGATTCTCCCCAAACAAAATTTGCCCAGCCTCAACCGCCTCCCGGACCACCTCCGCTGGCCACGTTTTAGAAACCAACAACAACTCCGCAGATTTCCCAGAACGAGCTGACACCGCGGCCACTCGCTCCCTAACAAGCTCCAAATTCCCCCGAATGTCAGACATGATCTCCTACTCCCCCTTCAAAGTCCCCGCAAGCTGACTCGCCTTCACAGCCGACACCAAATCGCGCAAGACTGACAAGCCCTCACGCTTCGTCGCATCAATGCCACTCGGCCACTCCGGAGTATCATCCAAGTCCGCGATCTCATCCTCAGCCTGCCTCATATGGCGCTCAGAATCACTCTCTAAGTCAACTTCAGGAAGAGACTCCGCATAAACATCATCCAAGGTAAGGCGGAACACTTTAAACTCCCCAGCATCCTTCTCAGCCCTCTTTGCAAAGCGCTTAAGCCGCTCCGCATTACGCGTCTTACGGCGGGCATCAGCCTCCGCAATCTCCCCCTTCCGCTTCTCCATCAATAAAGAAATCTCATTCTCCTCCAGCCGCTTTTCCAAACGCCGCGTATCCTCCATAATATAGCGGAAATCCTGACTCCCTGAGATTCGCGCCTTACTCTTCTCTTGTAACATCGTGATGAACAAGTTCTGGCGGTTCAACGGCTCAAAATCCCCCGCGCGGCGAATCTTATCATAAGGCAAAGCATGATCAGCATACTTCTCCCCCACCTCTAAAGCATCCCTCACCGAAGGCACAATAATATCAGGGACCACCCCCACATTTTGGGTAGAACTCCCCGCCACTCGGTAGAACTTCTGAATCGTCAACTTCACCGCACCAGCCCGATCACGATCCGCAAATGGCGGCATATAACGGCCAATCTCTAAAGGCTGCTGCACCGTCCCCTTACCAAAGGTCGAAGACTCACCGACCACCACCGCACGATTATAATCCTGCAAGGCACCGGCCAGAATCTCACTCGCAGAAGCACTCCCCTTATCAGTCAAAATAACGATCGGACCATCATACAGAGCCTTCCTGAACGGAGAATTCAGCGCCTTGATCGTCCCCCCAGTCGACTTGATCTGCACAACAGGCGCCTGATCCCCCACAAAGAAACCCGTAATACGCCGCACCTCCTCCAGAGAACCCCCGCCATTACCGCGAAGATCAATCGCCAGTCCATCAATCCCCTCCTTCTTCAAACGCTCCATGAGAAGCTCCATATCACGCGAAACTCGCACATCCCGATCATCAGGATCAAAATAAAACGAAGGCATTTTGATCACCCCCAGCTTCATTTCATTCTCACCCTTCGAATAAGCAATGACCTCCGCCGTCGTCAGCTCATCCTTCATCGTAACCTCTTCGCGCTTGATCACAATAATCCGAGTCTCACCCGGAGCACCGCCCGCAGGCTCCACCTTCAAGCCGACTTCCTCCCCGTTCTTACCCCGGATCATCTCCACAACTTTATCCAAAGGCATGAACATAATATCCACCCAGTTCCCATCATTCTTAGAATCAACCCCCACCACCCGGTCCTTCAGCTGGAGCTCTCCCTGCTTATCAGCCGGCCCATTGTTCACGATTCCCTCAATCTTAGTCGCCCCATCATCCTCAGCACGAAGGAGTGCTCCGATTCCCACCAAACGGTTTTGAATATTAACTCGGAATTGCTGCAGCTCACGGGCGCTAAAATACTCCGAATGCGGATCATGAGCCCGCGCCACCGCACTAAAAAAGAAATTTGAAATATCTTCCGCATCCGTCCCCTCAGTCGTCTTAAAAAAGCGCTCATAGCGCTGCCCAATCTTCTCTTTCCCAGACGGCTTTCCCCTCAAAGGATCTTCCTTTCCCTGCTCCTCAGCTCGGCGGGCGATTTCCTCTCGGCGCAAGCGCTCAGAAAGGAGAGCCTCCTTGATTTGTAGCCGCCAAAGATTCGTAGCCTCTTCCGCATTCTTCGGCCATGCAGCATCTTCACGATCCCGCTCGATCGATTCATCTTTCTCAAATGAGAACTCATGATTCGCCAAGAGATCCTTCACTGCTGCCGCTCGCTCCTTCACCCGCTTTTGATAACGCTCATAAATCGCAGTCGCTGCTGACATCGACTGCCTCGCCATCAACATATCATCCAGTTCGTTTTCGAACTTCTCCTCAAATTCATCAATATCCCCCTGCTCGAAATAAAGCCGTGAAGGATCCAGATCGCGTAAATAATCATCAAAGATCCGCGCACTGAGCGCATCATCAAAAGGCATGCGCGCATAGTGGCCGTTCTGGAGAATTCGTGACATCTCCGCCCCCACAGAATTAAAATCAGCCGCCAACATCGAGCAACTCGGCATCAGCCAGAGCGCAAAGGCCGGAGAAAGGAAACGCATCAGAGTCTTCTTCATAACAATAAAAGGATAGGAGAGATCACTCCCCCTGCAAGGAACCTAGCCTACAAGCGTCGATCAGCGATGAGATTTTTCCGATCCTTCTCGATTTTTTCCACTAGCCAATTCTGAAACTCCTTAATTTCAGCCAAAAGACTCCCCGGAAGCACGCCCCCTAAACTTCCATTGCCAGCTCGGAGAGCCCTCGCCCGCTCACTCGGCACTGGGAGAACCCCCAGCTTCAAAGAAAGCACAAAACGTTTCTCACCCCTTAAAACTTCAAGCGCAATCGAGGTACCAGGCGAGTATTTTTGAATCTCAGCCGCCACCTTGGCAGTCACATCAGAATCCCCCTTCACCTCCCATTCATTAATTTTTAAGATGATGTCATCCCCACGCAGCCCACTCAGCTCCGCCGGCGTCCCTTTCCCGACCTCAGTGACCCTCACGCCAAGCTGATCTTCATCCTTTTGAAGCCTTCCAAATTGATCCCACAAAGTCGACCGCATCGTAATCCCAACATAACCCCGAATCGGGAAATACGACCTCTCTAGAAGTGCGAGAAGCCTCACCCGGATCTCAGGATCATCACAACGGAGATATTCGCGCAAAAGGAGCTTCTTAGCCTGCTTCTGATCTTCCATAACCCAGAGCTCCAGAGAAGAAAGGACCTCCGACCTCTCTAAAAATGACTCCGATCCCAAATTCTGCATTCCTGGGACCTGAGCCCCACCCCAAAGCGTGGAATTCGCCAGGAGCAGAGCAAAGATCAAAATTTTCATCACCTTTAAGAGTACCCTTACGAAATCTCCAAGCAACCTCGCAAAAAAAAGAGCAGATTCCAGTAATCTGGAATCCACTCTCGTAAAATCTCTAGTGAGACTATTTCCCGTTCCACTTCTTCTCAGGGACCTCAATCAGGTCACCCGCATAGATCTTCACACTCTTGTGCTGATCGATCTTAAGATTGTAAGTGTAGACCTGGCCGTTTCGGTAAAGCTTCACTCGATTAATTGCGCCGAAGGCCGTTTCACCACCCGCAGACTGAATCGCCGCGTAAAGTGTCGTCCCCTTAGTCCACTGTCGCTGTCCAGCCCCTTTCACTTGGCCACCAATTGTGAACTTCTTAGTGTCCTCAACAAGCTGCTTTGCTCTCATCTCTTCATCGGCTGCCGCTCTGTTCAAGACCTGAAAAACCGGATCAGAATAAATCTGTGCCGCTTTAAACTTAGCCGCGATATTTGAGGCCAATTCAGCGGATTTGAGCCCCGCTGCCCTAACCTTGCCGATTTTCCACATATCGATGTAGCCATTCGCAGAGACTGGATAAGAACCATTAAGACGGCCTTGCTCAGAGATTGGCACACCAGTGATCATAATGTCCAAGGTCTGCTTAGCCTTAATCTGACCGTGGGCGGAGGCTGCAGTAAGTGCCACTGCGAGGAAGAGGAAGAGTTGTTTCATTTTTTTTTGGGGTTGGGGGGATAATTTGGACTGTCCTAGGAGTAAAATCAACTAGTAAAGATCGTCAGATTTCGGCTTTTTCGGCTCCTTATCAGATGGGCTCGACTGGTGAGCGGTCATTGCTTGAGGAGTCTGATTCTCTTCCATATTACTTGGAGCGTAATACGTATAGTAGCTCGTGTAATACTGGTATTGGCTATCACTACGGACATCAACGTTATTGAGGACCACACCAATCACTTGACCGCCCACATTTTCAACCGCTTGCTTCACGCGCATCAGCATGTTGCGAGGCAGCTTCCGGTGCTGGACCACCACCATTGTCAAATCAACCTCACTTGCCAGCACAGCCGCATCACTCACCCCGAGAATTGGAGGAGAATCGACAAGCACCAGATCAAAGCGCTGTTTCACATCCTGTAGAAGCTCAGACATTCTTCGCGAGTTCAAGATACCCGCCGCATCGGCCGGAAGAATCCCTGAAGGTAAGAAATAAAGATTGTCCACCGGTGTCTGGAGAATCACGTCCTCCAAAGCCAAGTCAGTGGTCAGATAGTTCGTAAGACCGACCGAATTATTAATATCAAAGAAGGTATGAAGGCGCGGACGTCGAAGGTCAGCATCGATCATCAAAGTCGTGTATCCGCCTTGGGCACACACATAAGCAAGGTTCACGAGGGTCGTTGACTTACCTTCACCAGCTCCCCCGGAGACCACCGTAATGGAATTATCCTCGGGGTTCTTGCGGTTGAACTCAATATTGGTGCGGAGAATACGGTAAGCCTCCGCATCCGGACTCATGCCACTTTGCTTGTGGAGAACGCCGACGTCCTTGGGAATCACCGCAAGTACCGGCACCTGCAAGTAGCGCTCAACATCTTCCAGACTCTTCACGGAAGTGTCCATGTGCTCTAGCAAGAAAGCGATTCCAATCCCGAAGATAAGCCCGACACCTGCACCAAGAATGAGATTAAGCGTAATGTTTGGAAACACTGCACTCTTCGCGCGCTTCGGCTTCTCGTGAAGCGTGATCGGGTCACGAGGCATCTTGAGAAGAACCCGAGCCTCCTGTTGCTTAATTTTCATTTCGCGCAACATCTCGCGGGATTGCTCGTAAGTCTCTTTTGCCTGAGTGTAAGTATGTTGCTTTAGCGAGAGATCAACCGTGTCATCTTGACGGTCATCGACCATCTCTCTCATGCGCTCCACTTGGCGATTGATCAACTCCAGTTGAGTTTTGAGAACCGCCTTTAACGAGACCGCCTCTTTTTGGGCATAGCTCATCGCACCCTGGGCACGCTCCTCCACTGCAATAATGTCAGGGTGCCTCTCGGCAAGACCTTGTGCAATCAGAGTTCTACGATTCTCCAAAGCTTCGCGATATTGGGTAAAGTAATGAGTCACTTGGTTCTCTGGAAGATCCAGGCCAGCCGCGTAAGCCACAAGGTCCTGATTATCCATTTCGACCAGTTTCTTGATTTGGATCTCGATCTGATCCCGCTGAGTCTCGAACTCAGCTAGCCTTTGACGGGCATTCCGGAACATGTCTTGCTCCGTTGCACCAAGGGGATTGGAGCGATTTCCATCAAAATAAGGGATTCCATATTGTTGGATAAGGACCGTCAGATCTTTGCGATGATCCTGCACCTTATCACTTTGGGAAATCAACTCCTCGTCGAGTGCATCAAGTGATTTTTGAGCTCGGTTGACCTCAGTGGCCTTACGCCGAGACATGTAGGCTTCCGAGACGGCATCCGCAATCTCCTTCGCGTCGTCAGGTTTCGCATGACGAACTCGGATCTCAATGAAATCAGTTCCCCGCATTGGACTCGCTCTGACCACCCCTTTTAAGGTAGCGATGACATCATCCATCTCCATTGACCAACGGGTGGGGAGGCTGATCTTATCAGCAGCCATCTTCAAGGTCTCAGCGGCGACGATCGTCTGGAACTCATTCTCCATGTAGTTCCGCGTCATTTGCGCGCCGGGATTCACCCCACCAGAAGCGCCAAGTGGATTGATTGTGATCATCGAGGGGTGAACCTGAACAACTGAGGTGCTCTCGAACTTACGAGGCATCACCGAAGTGATGACCGCAGCGGTCATGAAAACCAATAAGAAGGTTAGCAAAATAACACCGTAGCGGTTTTTGATGACCTGCCAGTAGTCGATTGAGGCACCAGTATCGTTTCCGAGTTTGCCGTTTTCTTGCATCTTTAAGTGGGATTTGAGGTGTATTGGCTGGGGTTTGGGAAGGCGTGTCGTCTGGACAAATAGCAGCCCTCGCAATGAAAGACACCGCGAGGGCTGAGTTTGTTCAGATTATTCTGAAATTTTTAGAAAGTAGTCGAAACACCGAGGCTGTATCGATTACGGTCATAGTCGCGGCGATCTGCATCCGAGGAGAGGTCCTCGAAGTTGTAACGGCCGTTGACAGACAGGTTGTCAGTGACTTGAAGGTTGAAGCCAACGAATGCGTTGAACA
Organism: uncultured Verrucomicrobiales bacterium; assembly: GCA_937944055.1. Lineage (GTDB taxonomy): Bacteria > Verrucomicrobiota > Verrucomicrobiia > Verrucomicrobiales > Akkermansiaceae > SW10. The sequence continues at coordinate 6,652 of CALDZJ010000090.1, forward strand.
AGTCTTCATCGACTGATGAGGCACCTGGCCCAGAGATACGGTCGACATACTCAAGAGCTGCGTAGTTTACACCAGCAGTGAGGGTAAGCGGCTGAGAAACCCGATAATCAGCAGTGAAGCCGAGTCTCAAAGTCTCGCTGCCGCTGTAGATCGTGCGGTCAGAACCGAATCCAATCGTGCGAGCATAATCTTCGACGCCGTAACGAGCATAAGCTCTGACTCCGAAACGCTCGTTGACCTGAGTGCGAAGAGATGCCTCCAGGTATGGGTTTGTGCTGCTGCTTCCGCCATCAACATCGCGCAGCTGAACACCAGCACGGATCGTTCCGGTGGTGGTAGGGCTGAAGCGGTGCTCAAGACCAGCAAGGATGAAATGATTCTGAGAATCAGAAACCTGCCCGTCTCCGCTCGTGTCGCTGTAACGATAAGTTAAAGTGGCAACAGTGCGCTGGTTGAGCTGGTAACGGAAGTCGTTATAGAGAGTCCAGGTGAAGCGATCAGCTCCATCAAGATCATCATAAACAATCCCGTTAAGACGGAGACCGGTGTAAGTAGCAAGGCGCTCACTCCAACGGTAACCAACGGCATTGTCAGTTGACCATGAGAAGTAGTTGCCGACCTGACGCTGCGACTGGAAACCAGTTGAGTAATCAGGCTCAAGCTCGTAAGCAAGGCGATTGCGGCTCACAAAACGGAGACGCTCACTGACACGGTGAGTCCAGTTGACGTAAGCCGAGACAGTGAAGCTTGTGTCATCGACATCTTGGCCAAGCGCATCAAGATTGTCGAAGTAATGGATCACTCCGATTTGGGCTCCAACGCTCAGAGTTGTCTGAGGAGAATTTTTCAAAAATGCCGCGCCAATGTAAGCCTGACCATAGAGCGATGAGTCTTCGTTCCCGAGGAGGGGAGTAGGATTGTCATCGTAACCAAGGTTCACCCCAGCGGTCCAAGTCAACGGAAGACCATCGGTCTCAGCATCATCGGGAGCAAGGTCGTAGAGCGATTGAGCGCAAAGCGAACCGGCAAGGCCCATTCCGACCATTGCGATTGCAGTAAATTGTTTCTTCATGAATAGAATAAATTTAAGATTTAAAATGTTCTAAACGAACTATCGGAGAGCTGAGCTTAAGCTAACAGCCGAAGACCGAAGATCAGTTGCGCCTGGATCCTCTTCAAGAGGAGTGAAGACGAACTCAGGCTGGAAGCGATTATCCTTCACGATCGGATCATTAATGCTCTCAAATGGGTAGTCGAGAGGATTCGCGCCGTCAGCAGACGGGGCAGGCGGGTTAGTTGCGCCTTTTGCATCCTTGCTGTTGTCGAGTCCACCTTTTCCGGAGTATCCGTCACCACCTGCAGCGTCATACTGCTCGAGGACAGCTTGAACGTTGGAAACAGCATCAGGAGCAGCTGCGATAGCGCACTGAGCGATGATGCGGATTTGTGAAGGAGCTTCAAGAATCGCTGCATTTACGATCTTAGCGACTTGCTTCTTATCTGCATCGGAGGCGATGATAGCGGCTTTGACGATCTCGCAAGCGCAAGTCTCGTTGGCAGCAACATTGGAAGCGACAATTTCAAGCACGCGGCTTGAATCTGCAGCGACAGCGACTTTCACAGCATTGCTCAGCTTGACACAGTCAACCGCATCAGCAGAGGCGATTGGTGCAGCGGCGAGCAAGAGTGCCGTGAGTGCGAATTTCAGCGTATTTTTCATAGTATTAGAACTTGGTTGGTAGGGTGAACCTCTTAGAAATTGGTTCATTTGGAGCGGGTAGAGGGAATCGAACCCTCATGATCAGCTTGGAAGGCTGGAGCTTTACAATTAAGCTATACCCGCATCACTGGAAGACAATTACCCAGATCAGGCAAGGATCGCAAGGTTTTTTTTATTTTCTTAAAAGTCCCGCCAATTCAACTCGGCTAATAACCAGCTCAAAGGCCGTGGTATAAAAAAATTAGCGTTGATCTCGATAAATCTAAAATAACTCTGAGCTACAAGCCCGTTGGACGGTCAATAAAGGACATTTCAAGGTGGAATTGCTCGACTAGAAGCCTCCCGATCGCCTTCACCCCGAAGGTCTCAGTCGCATAATGCCCCGCATAGAGAACGTTCAGGCCCAACTCCTCAGCCAGCGGAAAACTCCAATGGGGCCCTTCACCACTGATAAAGGTATCAATCCCCTCCTTTGCCATAGCCTCGACTTCGCTCCCGGCCCCTCCAGTGATCAAGCCCACCATCCCAGCGCAATCACACTCACTTCCTCTGAGCATAACCGGCCCACCAACCGCCACTGAAAGGAGGTCTCGTAATTCCCCTAAGCTCCCTTTGAAAAACCCTTTTCTCCCCAGCCGAATTCCCTTCCAATCAAAAAATGCCTCACCCTTTCCCAAGCCGAGCTCCCGACTTAAAAGAACATTATTCCCGTAATCCGGGTGGATATCTAATGGAATGTGAGAGCTATAAATGGCGAGCCCTCCCTCCATCGCGAGTTGATACTTTTCATAAAGCGCCCCTGTCACCGGCCTCACCCCTTGCCAAAAAAGCCCATGGTGAACGAGCAGCAGATCCCCGCCCTGGCTCACCGCCTCACGAATCACCGCAAGGCTCGCATCCACCGCACAGATCACCTTCCTGATCTCGCCCGTATTCTGCATGCTTTGCGTATTATTAATCCCATTTCCAAACTGCAGACCATTATGCGCCGCTGGATAATCAGGAATTTCCCCGGTCCTTAATTCCCGATCCAGAACCTCAAGCACTTCTTGCAACTTCGCCATGGCAGAATCAAATCCCCCGCTCCGGCTCAAGCAACACAAAAGCTCCGCAACTCCTCTGGCAGCTCAGCCACCACTCGCCGCAGCTCCCCCTCCCACGCGAATTCTATCCAACTCGCATGCAGCGCTTGGCGTTCTAAAATCAACCTCTCCCGCAACTCCTCCGTCCACCCATTCTCCAAAAAGTCCAAATACCCCCTCTCATCGCCTCCATAAATTTTATCACCCACAATCGGATGACTCACATGCTCCAAATGCACCCGAATCTGGTGCGTTCGGCCAGTCTTCGGCTCACAAGCCATCCGCGCAAATCGCTCCTCCCTCCTCTCAAATCGCTCCTCAACTACGAAACACGTCGTACTTACCTTCCCCTCCCTATGAACCCCTTGCCGCACCCACACCGCGCTCTCTTCAAATTCCCCCCGCCTTCTCAAGCTCGCCTCCACCCTGCGCTCATCCCATTCCGGCCAACCCCGCACCAGCGCCACATAGCCCTTCTTGATTTCACCCCGCCCCATCATCTTTCCCAGCCTCCGCGCCACCCCGCTCGACCTCGCCACCAAGACACACCCGCTCGTCTCCCGATCCAGCCGATTGACAAAAAAGAACTCCTCACCCGGGCGCGCCTTCTTCAAGAGCCCCAACAAAGTCACCTCATCACTACGCCCCGCAGCATGCATAATTAAAGGAGCCGGCTTCCCCACCACCATCCAATCCTCATTCTCCACTAAAACCCCAAAATCAACCCGCGCTGGTATCCGTAAACTCACCCACGCATAAAATCCCTTTTCAAAATCCCCCTCCAGTCTAAAACCCCGCCCATGTCCAACATGGAGCACACCCTGGCCTCAGAAGCCACCCTCGAAGGCACCTCCCTCCACACCGGAGAAAAAGTCACCCTCACCCTAAAGCCAGCGCCAGAAGGCCATGGATTTAAATTCCGCCGCATCGACCTCCCTGACAAACCCTTCATCGATGCCTGCGTCTCAAAGGTTCAGACCGTCGAGCGCGCCACCACCCTCGCCGAGGGCTCCGTGCGCGTCCACACCGTCGAGCACGTCCTCTCCGCACTCGTCGGCCTCGGCATTGACAATGCCCTCATCGAAATGGATGCCAATGAGCCCCCCATTGGCGATGGCTCATCACGTCCCTTCGTAGAACTCATCAAAAAAGCCGGACTCCTAGAACAATCCACCCCTCGTAAGATCTGGGAAATTCGTGAACCCATCCACCTCGAAACTGGCGATGGCTCACTCATCACCATCGTCCCCTCAAAAGAATTCCGCGTCTCCGTCACCAACGTCGGGAAAGATGGCCGCTTCGTCCAATACTTCTCCTCCATCGTCACCCCCGAGCTCTACGAAAACGAGATCGCCCCCGCCCGCACCTTCACCTTCTATGAAGACATTAAGCCCCTCCTAGACAAAGGCCTCATCAAAGGCGGCTCTCTCGAAAATGCCGTCGTCGTCCGGGGCGAGGAAATCATGTCAAAAGAACCCATGCGCTTTGACAACGAATTCGCCCGCCACAAAGCCCTAGACCTCATCGGCGACCTCATGCTCTCTGGGCGTAAGTTCATCGGCCACGTCATCGCCGTAAAACCCGGCCACGGCCCTAATACCGAAGCCGCCAAAGCCCTTCAAAAAAACTACGCCGCCATGCAACGCATGGTCCCTCAAATCAAACTCCCCGAGGCCGAGGCCGTCTTAGACATCAGCGACATCCTCAAAATCCTCCCCCACCGCTACCCCTTCCTCCTCATTGACCGCGTCACCGGCTTCTCCTCAGAAATGAAGTGCACCGCCATCAAGAACCTCACCATGAACGAGGAATTCTTCCAAGGACACTTCCCCGGCCACCCCGTCATGCCCGGCGTTCTCCAGCTCGAGGCCATGGCACAAGCCGCCTCCATCCTCATCATGCGCATGCCCGATAACCAAGGGAAAATCGGCTACTTCCTCAGCGCCGATAAAGTCAAATTCCGCAAACCCGTCGTCCCAGGTGATACCCTCTTCATAGATGCCGAGATCCTCTCCTTCCGCCGCACCATCGGCACCGCCGTCGCCACCTGCTCCGTCAATGGACAGATCGTCTCCAGCGCTGAACTTAAATTCGCGGTCGTCGACTCATAATTCCGCCCACCTCACGAATCGGAGTTTTTCCTCCTATCATACACCTTTCTTAAAAAGACTCAGAAGCCCTCACCAAGGGTTTACACCACCCAAAGAAATGTTACGCAGCTCCAAGTGAAAACGATCGACCTCTCGCACCTCGGCCTACATTCAAAAAACATCCTGCGTAATCCAGCCGCATCCCACCTTTACATGGATGCCATACGCTACGAGCCCTCGACCTCACTCTCCTCATTTGGCGCACTCATCGCCTACTCCGGCGAAAAAACCGGCCGCTCCCCCGGAGACAAACGCATCGCCGAGACACCCACCTCAAAGGAACAAGTCTGGTGGGGTGACATCAACATCCCCATCAGCACCCACACCTTTGAAATTAACCGCGAGCGCGCAAAGGACTACCTCTCCACCAGAGAACAAGTCTACGTGATTGACGCCTTCGCCGGCTGGGACCCCGCCAACCGCATCAAAGTCCGCATCATCTGCACCCGCCCCTACCACGCCCTCTTCATGTCCATCATGCTCATCACCCCCACCGCAGATGAGCTTGCTGACTTTGGTGAGCCAGATTTCACCATCTACAACGCTGGCCAATTTCCCGCCAACAAGCTCACCACCAGCATGACCTCCAAGACCTCCATCGACCTCTGCTTCGAAGAAAAAGAAATGGTCATCCTCGGCACCGAATACGCCGGAGAAATGAAAAAAGGCATCTTCACCCTCATGCAATACCTCATGCCAAAGAAGGGCCACCTCTCCATGCACTGCTCCGCCACCGCATGCCCCGAGACAAATCGCTCCGCCGTCCTCTTCGGCCTCTCCGGCACCGGCAAAACCACCCTCTCCGCCGACCCATCTCGTAAGCTCATCGGCGATGACGAACACGTCTGGACAGACTCCGGCATCTTTAACATCGAAGGAGGCTGCTACGCCAAAGCCATCGACCTCTCCGAAGAAACCGAGCCCGAAATCTACCAAGCCCTCCGCTACGGAGCCGTCCTAGAAAACGTCGTCCATGATGACGAATACCAAGTCGATTTCCACGACACCTCACTCACCCAAAACACCCGCGGCGCCTACCCCATCGAATTCATCGACAACGCCCTCCTCCCCTGCATCGCCGGCCATCCCACAGACATCATCTTCCTCACCTGTGATGCCTTCGGCGTCCTCCCCCCCGTCTCCAAGCTCAGCGAGGAACAAGCCATGTACCACTTCATCTCCGGCTACACCGCCAAAGTCGCCGGCACCGAAATGGGCGTCACCGAGCCCACCGCCACCTTCTCCGCCTGCTTCGGCGCACCCTTCCTCGTCTTCCACCCCTCACGCTACGCCGAGCTCCTAGCCGAGAAAATGAAAAATCACAAAGTCAACGTCTGGCTTGTCAATACCGGATGGATCAAAGGCGGGCACGGAGTCGGAGAGCGCATCAAGCTCAAATACTCACGCTCCATCGTCGAAGCCATCTACAACGGGAAACTCACCTCCGCCCCCACCAAAACGGACCCCATCTTCGGCTTTGAAACCATTACCGAAGCGCCCGATGTCCCCTCAGACATCCTCGTCCCCCAAGAAAGCTGGGCAGACCAAACGGAATTTGACAAATCCGCCCGCAAGCTCGCCGACCTCTTCCTCGAAAACTTTAAAAAATACCAAGAAGGCACCAGCGCTGAAATCCTAAGCGGAGGTCCGAAAGCTTGATTCGTTTTCCAAGGAATTTAAACCTCATCCAATGAACGATGAGATTCCGGAGAAAAACCTGACCACAGGGCGCCTTCGAGCTGAAGATCGCCGCGGCAGAATTGGTGATCCCTTCATCGACCCGCAAAAACAAAAAGAAGAACTTGCCCTTCAAGACCCCGAAGTAAATTGGAAGGAAGAACCTAAGGACCACCGAGGTCGGCGCATCATGCTCGCCTTTACAATTGGCACCGTCCTCGCCGCCTTCGGCTTTGTTGTTTTCTTTCTCTACCTAACACCAAATCCGCTCGTCCAAGATTCCGCCCGCCCTGCTCCCTCGCTGAGCTTCATCGAAAAAGCCAGCGCTACAGAGATCGAACGCGCCATTGAAGACTGCGTCCGGGGCTTTATGAATGCCTCCAACAACAAAGAGCGATGCCGTTTCATCATCGGAGGCAAAAACTTCCTCCCCCAGCTTGATGATTATTACTATCGGCCCGGCATAAACCCGCCTTCGAGCTTCGCCCGAATTTTCCGAAGCGATAACATTACCTTCCAAGGCATTACCATGCACACCGTCGTTGCTCTGGAGACCGATGAAAATTCAGCATGGATCTTCAATGTGCTCCCCACTAAAGACAGCATGAAAATCGACTGGGCCTCCTCAGTCTGCTACGGTGAAAAATCGTGGACGCACTTTCGGCGAGGCAAACCCACCAGTCCCACCACAATGCGCGTCAGCATCGCCCGGGCCGGCAGGGATACGCAAAGCGCCGACCCAAAAAAATTCGCCTTCTGCAAGATTTACACAAGAGGGGATGACGAAAGCCTTCCCGGCTTCTTTGCCCTCCACCAGCCCATCGCTCCTGCTTTGAAAAAAATCATCCCACCTCGCGCTCGCCAACCCGTCAGGGCCAAGCTTCGCTGGAATTCGGAAGGGACCGCCGTCGAAGTCGTCAAAATTCTCCACAACTTCTGGATCGACCTTGACGAATATCGGCGGTTTTTCAGCACATCAAACGATCCTAATTGATCAAAATCATAAAACGGGCTTTATATCATTGATAATTTACCTTCATTTGCTATACCTTGGGCGACCTATGAATTATCTTCTTAGAATATCACTGACTCTGGGCTCACTTTGCGCAGCACTCCCTGCTCAATTGACCTTCTCAGTCGACTTCTCCGCCCAAGCACTGACTGACCTCACCTCAGAAGAACAAGCCCTCTTCACTGATGGCCTCGCCTTCTGGGATCGCATCATCGATGGCCACCAAGATAACACCGACCGGAACTGGACCCTCTTCGTCGACACCTTCTCACAAGGCAGTATGAACGGCGGCATCACCCTAGGCTCAGCAAGACCCATCGACCTCCTCCTGACCAATCCCGTGCCAGGCTCCGGCCTCAGCGCCCCTTGGCCCGATCGCTTCGTCATCGCCGGAAATGGAGAAGCCTCCTTCAACACCAACCCAGAAGCCGGCCCCCTTCGATCAAGCGTCATTATTCATGAAATCGGCCACGCCCTCGGCATCGGCACCCTCTGGGAACTTAACGAAGTCTACAATGACGGAAACCCTGACACGAGCTCTGGGCGAACCCTCCAAGGAGGCATCCCTGGTCAGTATGTCGGGGCTCATGCCCTCGCCGCCTACCAAGCTGAATTTGACCCCGGCGCCACCTTTATCCCCGTCGAGCTCGATGGTGGTGACGGCACCGCTCACGGTCACTGGAACGAGGTCACCGATAACTTCTCGATGGAAAATCAGCCCGGCTTCGACTCAGACCCCGGTGACGAGGGCCCCGCTCCTACCGACAGTTTCGGAAACTCCCTCGATGACGAAATCCTCACCGGCGTCCTCGGAAACAATATTTTCCTCTCTGAAACGACCAAAGCCTCCCTCATCGACATCGGCTTCACCCTTGAGCCAGAGATGATTCCCGAGCCATCCAGCACCCTCCTCAGCCTCCTTAGCCTCCTCTGTCTCACCCGCCGCCGTCGCTAAAAAGACAGCAAAAAAACAGATCAAAAAAAATCCCCCTCCTGCCTCTGCAGAAGGGGGATTTCTAATTTAAATCAAAGAAGCTTTTTTAAGCCTCATCCTCGCCCGAATTCAGGAAACCATGGATTAAAGCACCAATCACAGCACCAATGATCGGAGCAACCCAGAAGACCCAGACCTGACCGAGAGCCCAACCACCTTGGAAGACAGCCGTTCCCAATGAACGTGCAGGATTCACCGAAGTGTTAGAAACCGGGATACTGATTAAGTGAATCAGCGTAAGGCAGAGACCAATCGCAATCGGAGCGATCATCCCAGGAGCGTTCTTGCTCGTTGCCCCACAGATCACGACCAAGAAAACAGCAGTAAGGACGACCTCAGCGATGATCACCGATCCCATCGAATATCCACCGGGTGAATGTTCACCAAAGCCATTAGAAGCAAAACCACTCTTCGCCGCATCAAAGCCCTCAGCACCAGAAGCGATTGCAAAAAGAATTCCCGCACCCGCAATACCACCGAGCACTTGCGCCACAATGTAAGGCACCAAATCTGCCTTAGGCATCTTATTAGCCACACAAAGCCCCACCGAAACCGCTGGATTCAAGTGACAACCAGAAACGTGGCCAATCGCACAAGCCATCGTTAAAACAGTCAGACCGAAGGCGAGTGAAACACCCACTAGGCCAATTCCAATGTGAAAAGGAGTCGCATCAGGCCCTAGATTGGCCAGAAAAGCCGCGGCAAGCACCGCACTTCCACAACCACCAAGGACGAGCCACATGGTTCCAATAAATTCTGCTGTATATTTTTTCATTTAGTTTTCGTTTGTTGTTCCGACTCTCCGACTAACGAAAAGCCTGTTAGACTTTTTCCGAAAAAGAGAATCGATGCAGAATATATCTTAAATTTTTCAAATTGCAAATTAGCTTTCGCCTCCTTTGGATCAGGGCGATCAAGCTAGGGAAAGCACAACAGGTAGTGTCTTAAAAGACTGGTACACCATATCAAGAGGTGTCACTCTCTCTGAATGCCTCGAAATCCTCACAAAATCGATTACTCTGGTGGCCTTCCTTCTGGCTTTGAATCTTTTCACATCCTCGAAGACCCACGCACTGGAAATCACAAGAAGCATCATTTTGGAGAGGTCCTCTTCATGGTTGTTACCGCGACTTTGTGTGGCATGAACAACTTCGCTGAGATCGAAGATTTCTGCGAACTCCAACTCGATTGG
>CALDZJ010000091.1 GCA_937944055.1 uncultured Verrucomicrobiales bacterium
TGGTAGGGCCGGTGGGGCTCGAACCCACGACCAAAGGATTATGAGTCCTCTGCTCTAACCGACTGAGCTACAGCCCCACTTTTCTGAGAGGGCGGAGATATACACTGGGGGGAGAGGGAATCAAGCGAAAGGAGCCGTGGCGCCCTCGCCACTTATCAACCCCGACCTCCATAAGCTGCGAGTCCACCTCCATAAGCTGCGAATCTAAGTGGCGAGGGCGCCACGGCTCCTTTCGCTTGCAGAGTGCTACCGAGACGGGCAAAGGTGGGGGGTGAATTTCGCGGTGATCATGCAGGCCATTTTGCCAGTTTATCTTTTGGTGGGGGTGGGCTTGGCTTTGCGCGGATTACGGGTGCTGACGCCGGAGATGGAGAAGGGAATGATTAAGATGGTGATTCATTGCCTGTATCCTTGTCTGATTCTGGATAAGACTCTGGGGAATGATTTGATCCGGCAGGTCGATGTGCTGGCGTGGGGGCTGGGCTTAGGATTTGGACTCATCATTGTGGGGATGTTTTTCTCTTATCTTATCGCGCTCGCACTGGGTTTGAAGCCGGGGAATGGGCGGCGGACTTTTTGTGTGGCGGCGGGGGTGCAAAATTATGGCTACATCGCGATCCCTCTGCTAGCGGCGCTCTTCGTGATGGATGGGAATGATCGCGTTTTTGGGGTTTTGTTCATTCATAGTCTGGGGGTGGAGATCGCTCTCTGGGTGGTGGGGGTGATGATTATGACGGGCTCTGCGCTCGGAAATCCCAAACTCTTAATCAGTGGGCCTACCGTTTCAGTGCTGCTCGGTGTCTTGCTTTCATCAACTGGAGCCTGGCAATTTTTTGAGGCATCGGGCGGTGGTGTGTTTGGGGCTGGTCTGCGGCAGGGGATGTCTTGGTTGGGTGCTTGCGCCTTTCCGATGGGCCTCGTTTTGATCGGGGCGACGATGTATGACTTGATCGGCAAGGAGCGGCTCTCGCCAAAGATTGCCCTAGCATCGCTCGTGGTGCGGCTGGCGATTATGCCTTTTCTCTTTTTGGCTGCGGCGAAGTATCTCCCTCTCATTCCTGAGTTGAAACAGGTGCTGGTGATTCAGGCTGCGATGCCGGCGGCGGTGAGTCCGATTCTGGTGGCGCGCCATTATGGGGGCAGTCCAGGGGTGGCGGTGCAGGCGGTGATCGCGACGTCGATCGTGGCCTTGGTGACGATGCCGCTTTGGATTTCTTACGGAGTGCGCTTTGTCTTTGGCTCCACATTTTTGGGAGAATGATACGGTTGCAATCGTTTGGATTTAGGAAAAGATAAGGCCATGAAACGAGTGATTTTCTTTCTCCTTGGGCTCCAGTCTCTTGTTGCTTTTGCAGAGGAGAAAAAAGCGATCCGGGGCCATGTCTTTGCTTGGCCTTTCATGGAGCTCGCTGAGATGCAGCCGCGTGGTGGAACTACGAAGGGGGCTACGGTGGTTTTGGATGAGTCTGCTTCGCTCAATTGGAAAAGGTTACAAGGTGAAACGGCGACTGATTATGTGAAGGATGCGCAAGCGATCGTGGCGCTGAGTGGGAGTTATCGCGTGAGTTTTGACTTCATTGAAACGATGGGTTTTGCGGAAGGATACACGCCTCCTCGGCCCTACTTTTCTTGGGCCACTGAGCATGTGCAGGTGCTGGCACTGGAGCCCGATTTCATCAGCTTGCAGCATAGTTTGGTGATGTATTTTAAGGGGAAGGATGGGAAGGAGGCTGGCCCGATGGTGATGAAGCACTGGCGGCAGGATTGGACTTATCAAGATCGCGATCTCCATTGTTACCGAGGAAATGCCACGTGGGCTCGTGAGAGGAAGGGGGCGGATGAGGTGAGGGGTCGGTGGACTCAAGCGGTCTATCAGGTGGATGATTCGCCACGTTACGAGGTTCTGGGCGAGTGGCATCATGAAGGGGGGATTTCCACTTGGAAAAGTGAGCAATGTTGGCGTCCGCTTCCGAGGCGGGAGTTCTCGCTCAGAGATGATTATCAGGTTCTGCAAGGGGTTCACGAGTTGACGATCACGCCGACGGGCTGGGTCCATACGCAGATGAATCAAAAACTCGCCTTAGCTGAGGGCGGAAGTTCTAAGATTGTGGGGCAAGAGATTGGGGTGAATCGCTATGAGCGCATCGTGGAGCCTTCCCTGATGGCGGCAGAGTCTGCGCTGGAGAAAAGCGGAGAGTATTGGCGGGAGGTCCGTGAAATGTGGGCAGAGGTTTTTGAGAAAAACGAGCGCTTTTCGGTGAAGTCGGAGGTGGATGGTAAGAGGCTTTTTGAGAAACACTTTGCTTACGCGATGCAGTTGGAAAACGCGGAGATGGTCTATGATGCTGAAAAAGGGCGCGCGCATGCCCGCGAAACGATTTCGCAATTTTTAGAGACTGGGAAGACTGGGAAGACTGGGAAGACTGGGGAAAGTGAGACGAGTGGGATAGATGGGAAGGCTGAGAAGTATTAGCTGGGACTGCTGGGTGAGCAGGTGAAGGAGGGGGAGTTATTCTCCTTCTGCCCGGGGTCTTGTTCTCTGAGCTTGGGCTTAATTTTTGTGCTCATTTGCATTGTTTCCCTTAGCGCTTGATCGAGATATGGCTCTCGCTTATCCCTCGGGCATGTGGGTTTGGTCTAAGTTGTCAGCGGTGAAGTGGGAGGATGCTTGGGAAGAGCGATTTTACGGTGATACGCAGTCGGTGATTACCGAAATTAAGGGAGGGAAGTCGATCCGTGTGGAGGTTTACAAAGAGACTGAGGCGGAGGCTTTAGCGATTCAGGAGCTTTTTGGCGGTTCGGTGCGGGAGCTGAAGTCTCGCAATTGGGTCGCGATGAGCGCGCCGAAGGTGGAGCCTCTGATGATTCGGGATCGCTTGGTAATTTCTCAAGTGGAGGTGGATCGTGCGCTCTATCCGGGCCGTGACGTTATTGTGGTGCCTCCAGAGATGGCTTTTGGCACGGGAGATCACCCGACGACGGCGACTTGCTTGCGCTTGTTGGTCGATCATTCTCGTGAGTTGGAGGAGGGATGGAGTTTTTTGGACCTTGGGACGGGAAGCGGAGTGCTGGCGATGGCGGGGAAGCTTCTGGGAGCAGGAGAGGTGCAGGCCTTTGATTATGATGGGAAGGCGGTGGAGGTTGCTGAGCTGAATATCAGGAGGAATCAGGTCGCGGAGATCGAGGTTTTTGAGGAAGATGTTTTCAAGTGGAAGAACCGGAAGCGCTTCCATGTGGTCGCGGCGAATCTCTTCTCCACGGTTTTGATTGAAGCGCTGCCGTTGATTTCGAAGTGGATCAGAAAGGAGGGTCGCTTGATCCTTTCGGGAATTCTTGTGGAGCAATGGGACGAGGTGCGGGAGGTTGCGGAGGGCTGCGGTTTTCAACTTCTTAGTGATAAAAAAATCGGGAAATGGCTTACGGCGAGCTTCAAGGCCTCGTGATTTTTTGTCAAAAAAACTGTCGCTAAGACTCATTTACCTTGCAAGCTGAGCGGTCGATGTTCAGAAAAAGCGCGCTCCCCGGGGAGAAACGCGCAACTCGCCTCCATTGATGTTTTTTTCCCGGTAATGAGGGCAAATCAACCTACAAATATCATGGACAGTCTTTCTCAACGCGTTGCTTCAGTCACTCCCTCTCTGACCCTTTCTGTTACGAATCAAACCAAGGCCATGCGAGCTGCTGGCGAAGAGGTTTACGGTCTCGCCGGTGGTGAGCCAGATTGTGACACTCCCGATTTTATCAAGCAGGCCGCCTATACGGCTCTGACTGAGGGAAAGACGAAATACACGCCCGCGGCTGGGATTCCTGAGCTGCGTGAGGCTCTTTCTAAGAAGCTTCTCGTCGATAATAATCTAAGCTACGAGCCGAAGGATATTTGCGTCACTTCTGGAGCGAAGCAGGCTTGTTTTAATGCGATCCTCGCGGTGGTCGAAGAGGGTGATGAGGTGATCATTCCTTCTCCTTACTGGGTGAGCTACCCTGAGATGGTGAAGCTTGCGGGCGGTGTGCCAGTTTTGGTCGAGACGAAGGAGAGCAATAAGTGGAAGATCACTGCTGATGAGTTTGAGGAGGCAATGTCACCCCGGACGAAGATGATCATCTTGAACACTCCTGGTAATCCAACTGGATCTGTTTACTCGGAAGACGAGATCAAGGGCATCGTGGAAGTCGCCTCCTACGAGGACATCATCATCCTTGCCGATGAAATTTATGAGCACCTCGTCTACGGCGATGAGAAGCATGTGAGCGTGGCCTCCGTCAATGAGGATGCTTACAATCTCACCATCACCGTGAATGGATTTTCCAAGTCACACTCTATGACCGGATGGCGCATCGGCTACACCGCCGCTCCTCCTGCTTTGGCGAAGGCGCTGTCAACCATTCAGGGTCACACTAGCTCGAACGCCACGACCTTCGCGCAATATGGAGCTTTGGCCGCTTTGACAGATCCTAGCTCTAAGGCCTTCATCGAAGGGCTGCGTGGTGAGTATGATGTGCGCCGCCAGTTCATGCTGGGTCGCTTGAAGGCGATCCCTAACGTGAGTGTGGTGGAGCCCAAGGGAGCGTTTTACTTCTTCGTGAACTGCACCGATCTCGGACTGAAGTCGGTGAACCTCTGCGACAAGCTTCTGAACCGTTACAAGGTCGCGGCTGTTCCCGGCATTGCCTTTGGTCATGATTCAGGAGTTCGGATTAGTTACTGCACCACGCTCGATGTTCTCAATGAGGGAATCACTCGCTTCGAGGAGTTCTGCCGTTCGCATTGATTTTTCACGATGATTTTACTTTCAAAAAGGCGCGGGAAACCGCGTCTTTTTTTGGGGGGGAGGATGGAGCTGTTTAGGGTGGCGGAGACCTCCGGTCTCCATGCCCGTTTTTATTTGGGAGGTGCAGGGGCTTGTGCAGGGGCTTGGAGACCGGAGGTCTCCGCCACGAGGCAGGGGCTTGGAGACCGGAGGTCTCCGCCACGAGGCCGAGTTCTGCGGTGTTTACAGAGAAGAGCTCGGGTTTGAGGCCGGTGAGCGATGCGAGTTCCTTTGCGATTTGGCGGAGATTGGCGGGGTGGTTGAGTTTGTTTAAGGGGAATTCGGGATTGGGAAGTGCCATGTCGGGGGCGTCGCTTTCGATGAGGATTCGCTCAGGTGGGAGTTTTTTGAAGACTTGGCGGACTTTCTCTTTTCGTGGGTGGAGGAAGTAGCCGGAGAAGGAAAAGTAGGCTCCGAGCTTGAGGCATTCTTGGGCGACTTCCCATGAGCCGGCGAAGGAGTGGAGAAGGAATTTGGGGAGAGCGGGGGCCTTTTTGAGCTCGTCGAGCAGAGGTCCCCAAGCTTTGAGGCAGTGAATGGTGACGCTGCGCTGGAATTCGACTCCGAGCGCGAGATGTTCACGGAAGATTTGGTGTTGCTCTGCGAGCTTTGGGCTTTTCATCCAGCGATCGAGTCCGCATTCGCCGATGCTGGCGTGAGGATACTGCTTGAGGTAATGACGGAGAGTTTCTAGGTAAGTTTCTGAGCGCTTTTCGACTTTCCAAGGGTGCAGGCCGAAGGCGGGTTTGACGAAGTCGGGGAAGTCTTCGGCGAGGCGGGCCACGGCGGGCCAGTCTTCTTCGCAGGTGCCATTGACGACGCAGGCGGTGATGCCTGCGGATTTCATGGTTTGAATCAGCTCTGCTTGTCGCCCGGCAAAGCGGGGATCTTGGAGGTGATTGTGGGCGTCGATCATTGCTTAAGATCGGGGGAGGGGTCTCCTTTTAGCCCTGAATTTATTCGGCTGGAGCGGTTGTGAGTTGGTGTTGCTCGGCGAAGGCGGCGGCTGACTCTAGGCCCTTTTCTTGCATCGAACGATGGATGGTTCTGAGGAGCTGAGTGCGTTCGGGGTTATCTGGGAGGGTGAGGGCCCAGTCGGCAGCGGCGGCTGGCTCATGGGGGGCGAGGGTCGCGGCATAGGTCGTAACGGCGGTGATTTTGCTGGGGCCATCGTCTTGCGTTTGTAGCCATTCACCAGCGGCCACGAAGTTATCACTGGTCCAAGAGCCGAGGATTTGGCGAGTCGCTTGATCGCTCGATTCTGTTTGGTTTTCCTCTTTGCTGAGCCAGCTGAGCCATTCTTTGGTTGAGTCTTTAACGTTGTAGTAGCTGAGACCGCTTACGATCGCGTCCTTATCGGTGGCGGAGAGTTCTGAGCCTTCGAGCCAGGCGCTCGCGGCCTGAAAGTCTTCTCTGATCAAGGTGCTGCTGGTGAGGCTACGGAGGGCGGCTTTGCGCTCCTCTTCGCTCAGATTTTCAGATGCGAGGGCTGCTAGAAATTTTTCTTGTTCTCCTGATTTTATGCCAATGCCGAGAGTGCGGTAGGAATTCTTTTTTTCCTCGTCTCCGAGGGTCTGAATGATGGAGAGAGCGGAGTCGAAGTTGTTGCGGGCGATCGAGGAGATGAGTTGAGTTTTTATGCGATCGGCCTCGTCCCCAAGTTGATCTTCATTTGCTAGAAGCCAGGCGGCGGCGGCGTCAGGATCTTCTGCCGCATATTGATTCATCACCATCGGGAGATGGCGGCGAACTTTATTACGGAGTTCGGGGAGTTTACTCGATTCGAGGATGATGGTGAGGGCGGTCTCTGGGTTTCCGGCAGAGCTCATCATGATGGACATCCTCATTAGGTCGTCTTTGATGTCTGAATCGAGGGAGGTATCAGCTGCGAGGATTTTGACGAGGGACTTCAGCTCCGCCGGGCTCATGCGAGTGAGGGTCTCCATGAAGCTGAGGGCTTCTTTTTGAACGTCGAGCTGATTGGAATTGCCTTCTGATTGGGCATCTTTCATTTTTTTGGCAAAGTCGGCGAGTTCTGTGGCGAAGTCTTGGACCGCTTTTTCCTGAGCGATACGGGTGCCATTGTTACGAATTCGCTGAGAGCTGAAGGCGGCTTCCGGATCGGTAGGGATGTTTTTTTGGGCCGCGCTTGTTTTGATTTCTTCCCACTGAGAGCTGAGGATCTGGATTTTTTCTTTTTGTTCCAGTCCGAAGTAGGCGGCGAGGCCGATGATGATAGCGGAGATTAAAAGTGAGATTTTCATGCTTATTCGGGCTCGCTTTGGTTTGGAGTAAGGTTTTCGGCGAGAATGCGGTATTGTGCGGCGAGCTTGGGATCATCGAATTGATTGAGCAATCTACTGACGATTTCTTGATTCCCGTTATTGCTGGTCTGAGCGACAAAGGAGGTGAGAATTTCGGGGGTTCCGAGGGATTCTGAGACTTGTAGGGCTGTTTCGAAGCTGTTTTGGGGTTTATCAAAATTACTGAAGCCGCTGTTAAGGGCGGTGGCGACTAAGTCGGCCTCTTGGCCTGGGGCTTCTGTTTTAGACCACTGGTAGAGGTCTTCGAATTTTGACTCTGAGGTGTTATTGTGAGAGTAGCTACGGATGAGGTTTTGGAGGACTTCTGTTTTTTCACTTTCGCTGAGAGGGATGTCTTTGACCGCTTCGCTGATCGAGGAAAGTTCGGCGATTGGTTGGTTGCCGATGGCGGTGGAGATGGCTTCTGATGCTTTGTCGGCGGGGAGGTTTTCGCGAGCTAGCCTGATGAGGTTTTTTGCGCTATCTCCTTCGAGATGTTGGTGGCTGTTTGTGAGGAGGAAGAATTTTTCATCGTCTGAAAATTCTCCGAAGCGTGCTGCGGCTGCGGGGTAGTCGGAGGAGAGGAGGGCTCGTATGATAGGACTTTCAAGTTGAAGGCGGGGGTTCCGATACTGATTGAGGCTGGTGGATGTGAGTTTCCCTGCGGCGACTTTTTCGTCGATCCAAGCGATGGCGAAATTGGGGTCTTCTTGGGCGAGTTTCGAGATGATCTGGGTTTGGAGCCAGAAGCTTGAGTCTGATTGACTCGTGATGGGGTCACTGAGGGCGGCGAGTGCAGCTTGTGGGTTTTTTTCGGCGAGGAGACTCAAGATGCCTTGCTTGAGCATTCCGGTCTTTTTGGGATCGAGATCGAGCGTTGCAATTTTTTTGAGGCCGGTGATGAGTTCGTCATCGCTGAGTTCTACGAGCTTTGTTTGGAGCTTGAGCAGGGCCTTCATGTTCGTGGGCATGCCGCTGGGGTTGATGCTCTCAGTCATCATTTCGGCGATCAGTTTCCAGTCGGGGGAGCCTTCGGGAAGGGTGAATTCATCGTGCTGGTTGCCATTTTTCGGGGTTTTAAAGGAGGAGGTGGCTTCTGAGCTGGCTTTCTCGACGAGGACCACGCGTTCACGAATGATACGATTCTTTTCTGTGAGCTCGCGAATGGTGCTGTTCTGCTGCGAGAGCCAGTATCCTGAGCCAGCGAGGGCGAGGATAGGGGCGATAAGCTGTTGAATCTTCATAAGTTCTGCGTTGTTACTACGAGTGGAGCTGGGAGCGCAAATGGAAATTTCTTGTTGAGAGACTGATTTGGTTCATTTTTTTTGGGAGGGAAGGGGGAGGTCAAAAAAATAGGTAAGCCATTTGGCTTACCTATGAGGTTCTGGAAGGGAAGGGTGGTTTTAAGCTTCGCTGGAGAGAGTGGGAAGGGGGTTCTCTTTCTTTCCTAGGGCTCTTCTCATTTTCGCGAGCGCGATGTTTTGGAGCTGGCGAATTCTTTCGCGGGTGACTCCGAAGTCACGGCTGATTTCGTCAAGGGTGAGGGGCTTCTTGCCATTGAGGCCGAAGCGCGCTCCGATGATTTTGGTTTCCCGTTTGTCGAGGAGGTTCAAGAGGCCGCCAAGCTCGCCGTGCATTTCTTTGGCGGTGAGGGCTGCGAAGGGATCGATCGCCTTGCTGTCTCCGAGGGTCTCAGAATAAGTCGCTGAGCCTTCTTCGCCGACCGGTGCATCAAGTGAGGTCGGGCGTTGCGAGGCTTGCTTAAGCATCGCTAATTTTTTGCGAGGAATTCCGAGGATTTCGGTGAGTTCATCGTCGGTTGGCTCGCGACCGAGTTCCTCGGTCACGGAGAGGGTGATTTTGCGAAGACGGGCGATTTTGTCCACCATGTGAACGGGAAGGCGGACGGTTTTGCTCTGGTTAGAGAGGGCGCGCTTGATTGATTGCTTGATCCACCAAGCGGCGTAGGTTGAGAGTTTGCCGCCTTTCTCGGGGTCGTATTTTTCGACCGCTTTCATGAGGCCGATGTTCCCTTCGGAGATGAGGTCAGCGAGGGGGAGGCCGTAATTTGAGTAATCTTTGGCGATTTTGACAACGAGTCTGAGGTTGGCGCGGATCATGTGGTCTCGGGCCTCGGTGTCACCGGCCATAATTTTCTCGGCGAGTTCGATCTCTTCTTCGATGGTGAGGAGGTCTGTTTTTGCAATCTCGTTCATGTAGACACGCAAGATGCTTTCAGATTCGTTGTTCATGACAGGGAAGCGTTACACACTCTTAGGATTTTTCTACTTTTTTTGCGAAAAAGAGGAAATTATTTCAGACGGTTCATTTTTTGGGTGGAGGGGGTGGTGTGACAGGGACAAAAAAACCGCCGAGGGAGACTCGGCGGTGGAGAGGGGTAGAAGGAAATGCGGTCTACCGAGCCGTGGATCACGAGGATCGCTAGAGAGCCAACTTAGGACTTATAGCGGAGACGCTTTTTGTGACGATTGGCCTTCATGCGCTTGCGGCGCTTATGCTTGCTGATCTTGGTCTTACGACGCTTTTTGAGGTTTCCCATAGTATTATTTAGTTGGCTTAGTTTTCTGCGGTTTTTCGAGGCCGCAATTCCGTGAAATGGTCCGTGAAATGGTTGAAATTCTTCGTTTTTAGAGGGGAGGGATTTTAAGAGACGATTTTATTGAGGGGGTATTCGATGATGCCTTCTGCTCCGAGGTCTTTGAGGTCTGGGATGAGGTTGCGGGCGACTTTCTCGCAGATGACGGTCTCTAATGCAAGCCAGCCTTCTTCGGTGAGTTTGGCCACGGTGGGGCGGCGCAGTGAGGGGAGGCACTCTAGGACGGAGTCTAGCGCTGATTCTGGGAGGTTAAGCTTAAGGCCGACTTTATCGCGGGCTTCCAGCGCGCCTTTGAGCATCATGACCATGCGTTCCATTTTCCCTCGTTTCCAGTCGTCTGCGAAGGCGTCCTTGCTGGCGTAGAAGTGGGGGAAGGAGGAGAGGAGTTCATCGACGATTCTGAGCTTATTTGCGCGGAGTGAGGATCCGGTTTCTGTGACGTCTACGATGGCGTCGACCAGATCGGGGACTTTTACCTCGGTGGCTCCCCAGGAGAATTCGACGCTGGCTTTGACTCCTTTTTCGGCGAGGTAGCGCTTTGTAATCTCGATCCCTTCGGTGGCGATGTGTTTTCCCTCGAGGTCTTGAACGGTTTTGATGGGGGAGGATTCTGGGACGACGAGGACCCAGCGGGTGGGGCGGGTAGAGGCGCGGGAGTAGGGCAGCTCGGCGAGGTCGATGAGGTCAACATCGTGACCGTAAGCCCAGTCTAATCCGGTGATGCCGCAGTCGATAAAGCCCTGATCGATGTAGCGCGCGATTTCTTGGGCGCGGATCATGTAGATGTCTAGCCCCTCGTCGTCTGATGAGGGTCTGAGGCCTCGATCTGAGGTGTAGATGTTGTAGCCAGCCTTTTCAAGAAGACGGAGGGTCGGCTCTTGAAGGCTGCCTTTAGGGAGGGCGATTTTAAGTGAGTTTGTCACGCGGGGCGGCGGTTTTAACGATGAATGACGGGGAAGCAAGTCATTTGAGAAATTCCTGATTCCTAGGATGATGCTGGGCTTTGTGCCTTAGAGGGTGGATTCTCCGTAGTAGGCTTGGAGAGCCTCGGGAATGGCGATGTTGCCCTCGGCATCTTGGCATTGTTCGAGGAGGGCGACGAGGAGGCGAGGAAGAGCGGTGCCGGATCCGTTGAGGGTATGGCAGAAGAGGTTGTTTCCATCAGCGTCCTTATAGCGGAGCTTCATGCGGCGTGCTTGGTAGTCGCCAAAGGTGGAGCAGCTCGAGACCTCGAGGTATTTCCCCTGACCGGGAGCCCAAACTTCAATGTCGTAGGTTTTTTGGGAGCCGAATCCGAGGTCTCCGGTGCAGAGCTCGATGATTTGGTAGTGGAGGCCGAGTTCTTGGAGGGCGGAGGCTGCGTGGCCGGTGAGTTCTTCTAGCGCGGTCATGGAGTCTTCCGGTTTTACGACTTGGACTAGCTCGACTTTGTCGAATTGGTGCATCCGGATGATTCCGCGGTTGTCGCGCCCGGCGCTCCCAGCTTCTCGGCGGAAGCAGGGGGTCTGACCGGTCACTTTGATGGGGAGGTCTTCCTCGCTGAGGAGGGTGTCACGGTAGAGGTTGGTGATGGGGACTTCACCGGTGGGGATGAGGAACATTTCGTTCTCCTCGATGCCGTACATATCGTCCTCGAATTTTGGTAATTGGCTGGTGCCGACCATGCACTCTCGTTTCACGATGTGGGGGACGTTGACCTCTTCATAGCCGTTCTTGCGGGTTTGGAGATCAAGCAGGAATTGAATGAGGGCGCGCTGGAGACGGGCGCCTTTCCCACGGTAGACCGCAAATCCTGAGCCGGAGAGGCGGGCTCCATCATCGAAGGAGATGATGCCTTTTGCCTCGGCAAGGTCGAGGTGGTCACGGGGGTCTTTAAGCGGGGGCTTTTCACCCCAGCTACGGATGATGGGGTTCGCGTCTTCGTTTTCTCCCAATGGGCAGGCCTGGTGGGGGAGGTTGGGGATGGTGAGGAGGAGGTCTTCTTGGCGCTGGGCGGCTTTGTTGCCTTCGTCATCGAGCGCTTTGATTTGCTCTCCGATTTTTTTGACTTCGGTTTCGATCGCGGAGGAGTCTTCTCCGTTTGCGCGGAGTTTGCCGATTTCTTTGGAGGTGGTTTTGCGCTGGGATTGGAGGGCTTGTTTTGCGGTTTCGTTTTTGCGGCGAGTTTCGTCGCAGCTGAGGACCTCATCGATCAATTCGGCGGAGCCATCGTGACGATGGCTGAGGCGTTCTTTGATAAGGTCGGGATTTTCTCGGATGACTTTGATGTCGAGCATGATGAAAAGGGTTGGAGGATTGATCGCTGACTCCGCCCCGCGCTTACCTGATTTTCTCGGGTCTGGCAAAGCTTGATTGCGGGAGGCTGGCGGGCTTTGACGCTGAGCCTATTTTCTGTGGGGGGAAAGTGGCCTCGCCTGAGGGGGGATTTTGGAGGAATCTGGCTGGATTGAGCCAGCTTGGTTGGGTGAGGGAGGGGGGTGGGAGGGTGGAGGGAGGGTGGAGGGAGGGGGGTGGGTGGAGGGTGACTTGAGTGGCAGGCCCGCAGGGAGTCGAACCCCGATCTGTGGTACCGGAAACCACTGTTCTATCCATTGAACTACAGGCCCCTCAAGTCGATGGCCTGAAGCTAGTCAAGGGGAGAGGGAAGTCAAAGCGCAAATGCTTAATGGTGTTTGGCTTGCCAAAAAAACTTCAAAATAGGATGTTTAGCGGGTGCAAGAAGTGACTGAGTGTAAGGGGGAGGAGTCTGATTTGGGGGAGATTTTTCGTCTCGCTTATGTGAGTGAGGTCTCCTCGGTGTTTGACTTGAGTGATTTGCAGGAGATCGGGGAGAAGTCGCTTCGTCGGAATGCGGCTATGGATATTACGGGGGTTTTGGTGATGGATGAGGGAAGGTTTTTACAGATTTTAGAGGGGGATGAGCGAGCGGTGAGGGATCTTTTTAAGAGAATTGCGCTTGATCCGAGGCATCAGGAGGTGAAGCAGGTTGCGGGAGGTTTGCAAAAGAGTCGTTATCTGAGCAGTTGGAGCTTGATCGGAGGGGGGAAGTCTTCAGTTCCTGATGAGTTGAAGGAGAAATTTCATGCTCTTTATGAGCGTTTACTAAAGCTTGATGAGATGATTGAGCTCCGTTCTGAGGAGATTGAGCTGCTGAAGGTGATGACGCTTTTTTATGCGGTTCCTTTGATTTAAAGCCTTTGTAATAAGCGCTTTAATTGAATTTCTCTTGAATTGGGGCCTTGTAATTCGGCGGCGTTACAAACAAGAGGGGAGATCGATGAAAGATTTTGCTGGTCATCGGGTTTTTTCCTCTCACCATGCCCATGCAATGAACACCCCTGAAGCGGATACCAAAATTATCCTCCCAACACGCCGAAATTTTTTTGCGGCGACGACGGCTGCGGTGGCGGGCGTGGTGGCAAGTACTCAGGTTTCCCATGGATACCTCTTCCGCCACTCTTCTCCGATGAGTCTGGCCACGTTGCCGAAGGCTTGGGTAAAGATTGAGGGAGAGAAGCGGATTCAGAGTTATGGGTCTTTTCTTGAAGGGCTCCGGCTTAAGTATGTGACTCCGCTGCAAGTGATTAAGGCCCACGCTCGGACGAAGGGTAGTCTGTGGAACTCTTTGCCACCTAAGTCGATGTGGCGGTCGATGGCTGGAACTCTTAAGGCGGCAGATCGTGTGGCGGCGACTCTGGGGAAGCCGATCAAGAATGTGACTTCCGCTTATCGTAGCCCCGCTTATAATAGCCGTTGCCCTGGTGCGAAGGCCCGTTCTTGGCACCTCCAAAATTTCGCGCTCGATCTCCAGTTTAAAGCCTCGACTCGGGCCGTTGCTTCGGCGGCTCGCCAAGTGCGCTCTGAGGGTTTCTTCAAGGGAGGAATCGGCCGCTATTCAAGCTTTGTCCACATTGACACTCGCGGTCATAACGTGGATTGGTAGACCCTTTAAGAAGCGGGCTTCTTCTTTTAGGGGCGGACTTCTGATTCTGAGGCCACGGAATCTTCTGTTTTCAAAAAAGGACCGCTCTTGAGAGGGCGGTCTTTTTTTTTACTAGGATGAATGTTTCCTGAGTAAAGTGAGGAGAGGAGGGAGTTTTTCGCTTTAGGGTCGTGATTTACCCTGCTAGGGTCGTGATTTACCCTGCTTCTACGGCTCTGGCGCAGCGTAGGATGCTTTTTTCTCCGAGGTGGGGGCCGAGGATTTGAAGGCCGATTGGGAGTCCATCGGCGGGTTCAAGTGGGACGGAGATGCCGCAATTTCCGACAAGGTTGGCGGAGATGGTGAAGATGTCTGCGAGGAAGTGCTTGAGCGGATCGTCAGTGGCGGAGGCCATCTTAGGGGCGGGTTCTGGGGCGACGGGTGTGAGGATGGCATCGACCGTTTCGAAGGCTTTTTGGAAGTCTTGGCGAATGAGGGTGCGGACTTTTTGAGCGCGGAGGTAGTAGGCGTCATAGTAGCCTGATGAGAGGACGTAGGTGCCTAGGATAATACGGCGTTTGACCTCGGAGCCGAAGCCCGCGCGACGGCTATCTTTATAGAGGGCGAGCATGTCTTCTGGGGCTTCGCTTCGATTTCCGTAGCGGACGCCATCGAAGCGGGAGAGGTTTGAAGAGGCTTCTGCTGGGGCGATGATGTAGTAGGTGGCGACTGCGTATTCAGTGTGAGGGAGGGAGATTTCTACGATTTCGGCTCCTTGGGATTCGAGTTTTTTGGCCGCGGATTCCACTCGCTCTCGGACTTGTGGTGAGATTCCATCCGTGAAGTATTCCTTGGGCAGTCCGAGTTTCATGCCCGTCACCCCTTCATCAAGTCCCTCGCAGTAATTAGGGACTGGGTGATTGAGTGAGGTGGAGTCACGCGGGTCATGGCCGGCGAGGGCATTGAGCAAGAGGGCAGAGTCTTCTACGGTCCGGGTGAGGGGGCCGATTTGGTCAAGTGAGGAGCCGAAGGCCACTAGTCCATAGCGTGAGACGCGTCCGTAAGAGGGCTTCAGCCCGACGACTCCGCAGTGGCTCGCTGGTTGGCGGATCGATCCTCCTGTATCAGAGCCGAGGCTGGCTGGAATGAGATTTCCGGCGACTGCGGCGGCAGATCCGCCGGAGGATCCTCCTGGGATGTGTCCGGGGGCGGCTGGATTTTGGGTGGCTTGGAAGGCGGAGTTTTCCGTGGAGGACCCCATCGCAAATTCATCGAGGTTGAGTCGGCCGAAGGGGATGGCTCCCGCGTTTTTGAGCTGAGAGATTACGGTGGCATCGTAAGGCGCGGTGTAGGCGTCTTTGAGGAATTTTGAGCCACAGGTGCAGGGGTCGCCGAGGACGTTAATGTTATCTTTAATTCCGATGGGGAGACCGCCGAGGGGGAGAGAAAGGTCCGCCTTTTCGGCGGCGGCTAGGGCGCTTTCGGGATTATGAGTAAGGAAGGCTCCGATTTGCCCATCACGAGTGGTGACTTGGGCGATGACGTCTTCGACAATATCACGGGCGGTGATTTTGCCGGAGGTGAGTTGACGACGGAGCGAGCTAAGAGAGGAGGCGGCGAGAGACATGAGAGAGGTGGATTAAGCGTCGACGACTTTCGGAACACGGAGCATGCCATTGCTTTGATCTGGCGTGTTTTGGAGGAAGAGCTCGGCGGGGAGACTCTGATGAGGGACATCTTGGCGGGCGCGATTGCCGCCTGATAGATCACTCGCGTGGCTGGTGGGCTCGATGCCTTGGACATCGACTTCGGAGAGCTTCTCGATGTGATTCATGACTCCTTCGAGTTGCGACCCGAAGAGGGTGATTTCATCTTCGCTCAGACTAATCCGAGCGAGATTGGCAACATAGCGGACATCGATGGTGGGTTCGGCCATGTGCGGAGAATGTACCGGAGAATGGCGAGAGGGAATCGCAAAGATGGCAAAGACCGCAAAGACCGCAGGGGGCAGAAAAAATCGCCTCTAAAGTTCATCGATTAATTCCTCTGCCACATAGGTCCAAATTTCTCCGAGGGTGGGATGGTAGGAGGGGATTTTCAGGAAGTCCGAAACTGTGAGTTTTTGGTGCAGGGCGACCATGATGGTGTGCGCGTAGTCAATGACGTGCGGCCCCATTCCGGAGGCTCCGAGGATTTTTCCAGATGAGCGATCCGCCGTGAGACGAACGAGGCCGTGTTTTTCTCCGACAATTTCCCCTTTCCCTTGATCGTCGAAGCGGTAGGAGGCGGAGACGGGATCATATCCCGCTTGCCGGGCGTCCTCGTCACTGAGCCCAAGGTGGACTACTTCTGGATCGGTGAAAATCCCCACCATGTTCAGGCGGGAGTCCCAGGTCTGGGTCATCGTTTTTTCTTGGAGAAGAGCGGCGATGTTTTCACCGGCGGCTTCCCCCTGCATCACGGCGAGGTGAACGACTGCGAGGGGGCTAGAGCAGTCTCCCACTCCGAAGATATGAGGCTGGGAGCTTTGGCAAAATTCATTGATTTCGAGTCGTCTCATGCCCTCTTCAAAGCCCGCCTTGGGGAGGTCGATCCCGGCGATGTTTGGCTTGCGGCCCACGGCCATCACGAGCTGTTGGCATTTGATTTTTTCGCTCTCTCCCTCGCCTTTGCCGACGCTGAGCGTGAAGCCGCTGTCATCGTGCTGGACTTCGCTGAGAGGTTTTTCGAAGACAATCTTGATTCCAAGTTCCTCGCATCGTTTTTCCATGCCCTCAGAGATGGAGTCTTCCATGTCTGAGAGGAGCGGGCGACTGCGGGAGATGATGGTGACTTTAGATCCTAGGCCCTGGAATAAAAATGCCGATTCCATGCCGACGGCGCCGGTTCCTACGACGACAACGGATTCCGGTACGCTGGGCAGATCGACAATGTCATCACTGGTCCAGAATGGCGAAGCGGCTAAGCCGGGAATGGGAGGAATCACTTCCTCAGAACCGGTGGCAACCACGAAGTACGGGGCGGAGAGTTGTCCGTGCCCCTCGACCTCGATTTGCTGCTTGGAGGTGAAGCGGGCCCGCCCCCTGATGAGGTCAAAGTCCCCACTGTTCAGGCCTTTGACGCGCCACATTTGGAAATCCTCGATGAGGTGAGATTTGCGCTCGCGTAGCGCGTCGATGTCGAGAGAGGGCTCGCCAACTTGAATGCCAAATTCCGCAGATTCACGAATCGCTCGCATGCGATTAGAACTTTCTAAAAGAGCCTTCGTGGGCATGCAGCCGCGCAGGATGCAGAGTCCTCCTAGTTCTTTCGCGCCATCCACGACTGCCACCTTTAGGCCCCGGGCGCTTGCTTTCTTCGCCGCTGCATATCCGCCACTTCCTCCTCCGATGACAATGAGGTCATAATGATCTAACATTTCGTGAGAGTATGGCTTAGAGGAGGGAGTGCAAGATCTAGTTGGGCTTTGAAATTTTGAATAAGCGCCCTATTCTTATGCAGTCTGTGAAAAATATCGTTCTTCTATTCCTTCTGCTGCACCTCCCCGTGCTGGCGGAGCCCCTCAATGAAAAGCAAATCAATGAGCGTATTGAGGCAAATCAGGCGGCTGATTTGAGTGAAGAAGCCTTGCGGCTTTGGCAGGATGCCTTGCTTGCGCTGGAGGCGGCGAAGCAGGCGAGAAAGGCGGAGCAAAAGGTCCGTTCTGAACTGGAGAATCTTGCAGAGGATCCTCGCTACGTCTCTCCAGAATTGCCGAGTGATGATGCGAACCTCGGGGAAGTTGAGGAAGCGCTCAGGAAGATTGAGGCCGAAATCGAGAGCGCCGAGTTAGCGAATAAGGAGCTCAAGAATGAGAGTGCTGAGGCGCCCGCGCGAGCTGCCAAGCTGGCGGCAAATCTTGATCGTAATCAGCAGGACTTAAGTGATCTGAAAGTGCCGGTTTTTGAATCAGGTGAATTAGAGGCCGCACGCTATCAAGTCGCGCTGCAAACTCAGCGGAAGCTTGAGTCAGTGGTGGCGCAGATTTTAGCCGAGCAGAGCCTACTCGCTCAGCAGGAGGAGCGCTACACCGAGCAGATCCGGCTACGCCTTGATTCCCTTAATGAGATGCGAGAGTTTAAAGAAAAGCTCTCCCAGAAATTAGGCGTTTTAAAAAAGCAAGAGGCTGATGAGACGCGCAAAAACTTAGCGAAATCAGCCAAGGATTTTTCGGAGGTTCCGGCCCTTTCTCGGATCGTCGAGGAGGTGCACATGTTGAATGAAAGGCGGACGGGGGAGGGTGGCCTGCAAGAGAGTTTAACGGAGGCGAGTGACTACCGTGAATCGGTGCAAAGCATGCGCAGGCGCATTAAGGAACAGTTTGAAAATGCTCGCCGCCGTATTGAGCTGTTCGAGAGCGCAAAGCTGGATCTCGATGATAAAACTGGCCTTCTGCTAAGGCGCGAGCGCGCCCGCTTGCCAAGCACTGATGCCATCGCGAGTGATCTTCGCGAAAATTTAGAACGAGCTGCCAAGGCTCAAATTTCCCTGCTGGATCTCTCGGACCGCATCAGTTCTTTGAGCGTCTTAAGTGAGGAGCAGATTGCGCTACTTCTGCAAGAGCAGCCTCAGCTCCAGCGCTCCGCGATCGATGATCTCTTGGTGCAGCGGGCCGATCTCTTGCAGGGCCTGAAAAGCGATTACAGCCAGCTCAATATCGTTCTCACCGAAGGCACGCAATTCGCGGAGAACACGATTGCCGAGATTGATGAGTATTCCGGATACATTGATGAGCGCCTCCTCTGGATCAAGAGCACTAACCCACTCCACTTGACTGAGCCTTTAGAAGAGTGGGGACGTTTGGTGGATCTTTTTAGCCCCGCGACTTTCACAAAAATCGCGCGCTCCATTCAGGAGAATTACGTTTCGAAAATCGTCCCACTTACTGTGATCTTGCTGAGCTCGTGTCTCATTCTATTACGCCGTCGCCGCCTGCGTGAGGTGATTGAGCAATCGAACCAGGAAGCGGCCCGTCGCAATTGCACTCGCCTTCTGCCAAGCGTGAAAACGATCGTCGGAGCTGCCTTGCTTTCGCTTTGGCTACCTCTCCTTCTTTTGCTGCTCTCCTCCCTGATTGATGAGCCCACTTCGTGGCGCGTGAGCTTGCTTCACCTCGCCTTGACTCTCTTCATTGTCAATACTCTGATTCGCTTTTCACAGCCTGAGGGTCTCTTTGTTTCGCATTTCAAAATGCACGCTGATCGGGCCGCTTTGATCTTCCGAACTCTCAAGTGGTTTTTGCCCTTCACGGCGCCGGTGGTCTTCCTTGTTTCAGCCCTCACTCATAGCGAAGTGAGTAGTGAGTCCGGCCGCTTTTCTTTCATACTCGCCATGATTCTGCTCTCGGTGATTGGTCATCGACTCTTCCACCCTAAGCGCTCCCTTCTTCAGAAGGAGGGCACGAGTTCTGGCTTTACCAAGGCCGCCTATTTCGTGCTGATGGCTATTCCGGTGGTCTTGGCTCTTGGGGCTGCTTTGGGATATTTCGCCTCGGTTCTCACTCTGCGTGCGCAGATCGGAGCGACGGCTGGGCTGCTGGTGTTAGCCTTCATCGTGATTCGCTTCTTCACTCGTTGGACTTTAGTTTCCCGACGCGGTCTCGCCATCGCGCAAGCCTTAAGGCGTCGAGAAGTGGCTCTTGCGGAGCGCGAGCGCCTAAGCGAGGGTTCCGAGGTTCAAGGAGATTTACCCAGTCTGGAAGAGGTGAAAGCTGAGGCCGTTGATGTGGTTGAAGTCGAGGAACAAACGACCCAGCTCTTACGCTTGGCCACGCTGGCTGCGGTGGGCTTTGGAGTGTGGGCGATCTGGTCTAGCACTCTTCCTGCGCTTTCGGTGCTCGATAAGATGACCCTCTGGGGGGGGCAATACACCACCCCAACGGAGTCCGTATCTTCACCTGGCCTGCCCTCTCTTACAGGGGCTTCTACAAGCGTGAAGAGCGCTGCGCAAAAGGTCATTCCAGCGGCTGATAATCGCGTTTCTTTACAAGATCTTCTTCTTTCGCTCGTCTTTTTTGTCATCACCTTTGTCGGCGCGCGCAATATTCCCAGCCTGCTCAGTCTGACCCTTTTTAATCGTATCAATCTCGGGCCGGGTGGGAACTTCGCCCTGACCACAACGGTGCGCTACTTGATCGTCCTGATCGGAGTGGTCCTAGCGCTTCAGCAAATCGGCATCACCTGGGGAAAGGTCCAATGGTTGGCTGCTGCCATCACCCTTGGAATCGGCTTTGGCTTGCAGGAGATTTTCGCCAATTTTGTCGCGGGAATTATTATGTTATTTGAGAGGCCAGTGCGTCTTGGGGACATCGTCACCGTGGGAGATATTTCGGGCAAGGTGACTCAGATTAAAATCCGGGCCACCACGATTCAGCAGTTTAATAATCGCGAGCTCCTCGTCCCGAATAAGGAATTCATCACGAGCCAACTCGTGAACTGGACGCTGAAGGATTCCGTCCTGCGCTTTGAGATTCCGATTGGAGTGGCCTATGGTTCTGATACCACCAAGACCACGGATGTCCTTAAATCGATCCTCAAAAAACACCCGCAAGTGCTGGATGATCCTAAGCCGGATGTCTTCTTCGTGAACTTTGGGAATAGCACTCTCGATTTTACCGTGCGGGGCTTCGTGGGTGCAGTGGAGCATCTCCTCTCGACCCAGAGTCAACTGCACTACGATATTGATCATGCCTTCCGTGAGGCTGGGATCGAGATCGCCTTCCCGCAGCAAGACCTGCACATTCGCTCGCTCCCTGCCGGTCTGAAAATTTCCCAAGATTCATGAAGTCATCCACCCCCACAGGTTTACTAGACAGCTTGCGTGAGCGCCGCCGTGTCCCCCGTCAGCGGAAACCTGGGGCTACGCCCGGCGCACTGATCTTTGAGGGTGCGCAAAAGGTCGATGACGTTTCGATCGAGCAACTCAATTACGGAGCCGGGCATTTTGAAAGAAGGGGAATCGAGATCGAGCACCTACAGCTTCCCCGTAATGATCAAAGGGCTCCGGAGAGCGCAAGCCAGACTTGGCTGCATGTCACGGGGCTCCATGACAGCGAGAAAATCTCGAAAATTGGGGAAGTCTTTCGCATTCCAGACCTCCTCTTAGAGGATGTGTTGAACACGAACGCTCAGGGGAAAATCGAATTGCTGGATGATGCCATTTTTATCCAAATTAAAGTCCTCGAAAGAGACGGCACATCAGGAACCTTAAAGTTTCAACAGCTCTCGGTTTTTAT
Organism: uncultured Verrucomicrobiales bacterium; assembly: GCA_937944055.1. GTDB lineage: Bacteria > Verrucomicrobiota > Verrucomicrobiia > Verrucomicrobiales > Akkermansiaceae > SW10. Next base: position 20,924 of record CALDZJ010000091.1, read on the forward strand.
CGGAGAGGGGATTTTACTTTCGTTTTGTGAAGGCCCAACTCAGGTTTTTCATCCCATTTTCCGTAGGCTCCAGAACGCGAAAGGCCGGCTTAGAAATCGAGGGGTCGATTACCTTCTCTGGGCTCTGCTCGATACGGTAGTGGATCACGCCATCGCTTCACTGCACCTGATTGAGCAAAACTTGATCGAGATTGATGAGCTGATTCAGGAAGATCATACTGCGGTGAGTGCCGCTGACTTATATGCACAGAAGCATGAGCTCATGTTACTCCAACACCAGATCCGCCCAAACCGCGAAATCATTCACTCGATTCGGCAATCAGGATCCGAGCTCATCTCAGATGATCTTGCTCCCTTTCTTGATGACCTGCGCGATCATGCCGTGCTCCTTTCTCATGAGTGCGATGCTCTGCGCGACTTCGCGGTGGGGGTGCGAGACTACCTCCTCGCCGAGTTAAACCAACGGATGAATAATGTCATGAAGGTGCTCACCTGCATCTCCACCATCTTCCTCCCCCTGACATTTTTAGCCGGAGTCTATGGGATGAACTTCCAGCACATGCCGGAGCTGAAGTCACGATGGGCCTATCCTTTTCTATGGTTGGTTTTTTTATCAGTCGGGGGCTTTTTACTTCTCCTCTTTCGGCGGAAAAAGTGGCTGTAGAAATCGCGTATCAGGGGTCCACTGGCAAGGCAGTTGACACATGTTTGGCGCTTGCTAAAGTTCGCGCCTTTCCGGTCAGGCACTCATAAGATTGCTTCGGGAAATTTTGATCAAAATTCATTCACAGAATACGACCATGGCTACTAAGAAAAAGGCTGCTAAAAAAGCCTCCAAGAAACAGCAAAATGTCTACTACTTCGGCGCAGGAAAATGCGACGGAGACGGGTCGATGAAAGCCCTCCTCGGAGGAAAAGGCGCGAACCTCGCAGAGATGAGCAGCATCGGAGTTCCGGTCCCTGCCGGCTTCACCATCACCACGGAAGTCTGCACCTACTACTACGATCACGGCAAAAAATACCCGAAGAGTCTGAACGCAGAAATTGAGGCAAATATCGCCAAGGTTGAGAAGGCCATGGGTAAGAAATTTGGCGACCTCAAGAACCCTCTTCTTCTCTCGGTCCGCTCGGGCGCGCGTGAGTCCATGCCTGGAATGATGGACACCATTTTGAATCTCGGAATCAATGATCAAGTTGTCGAGGCTCTCGCTAAAAAGACGGGGAATCCTAAATTCGCTTGGGACTCCTACCGCCGCTTCCTCCAGATGTATGGGAGCGTCGTGATGGAGGTAGAGGCTGAAGCTGGTGAGCACCACGATCCCTACGAGGTGATCCTCGATAAGGCAAAGGCGAAGGCGAAGGTGAAGGATGACTCCGGCCTGAATGAAAAGCAGCTCCGCGAGGTTGTTGCGCAGTTCAAGGCGCTCATCAAAAAGCGTTCTGGAAAGAACTTCCCCGAGGACCCACGTGAGCAACTCATCGGAGCGGTCAATGCCGTCTTTAACTCATGGCAGAATGATCGCGCCATCGTTTACCGCCAGAAGTATGGCATCCCCGCCGCATGGGGAACTGCCGTGAACGTTCAGGCCATGGTCTTCGGTAATACCGGTAAGACCTCTGGAACGGGCGTCGCCTTCACCCGTGACCCAGCGACGGGTGAGAATGTTTTCTACGGTGAATATCTCATCGATGCTCAAGGAGAGGACGTCGTAGCAGGTGTGCGCACCCCTAAGCCGATCGACAAGATGGCGAAGGATCTTCCAAAATCTCACAAAGAGCTTCTGGTCATTCGTAAGAAACTCGAGAAGCACTTCCGTGATGTGCAGGACGTCGAGTTCACGATTGAAGAGGGGAAGCTCTGGATGTTGCAGACCCGTAACGGGAAACGGACTGGTTTCGCTGCGGTGAACATCGCCCTTGATATGGTGAAGGAGCGCCTCATTAAAAAGGAAGACGCGATCCTGCGCATCCCTGCCGATGATCTCAGCCACCTTTTGGCCCCGATCTTTGATACGAAGGCTGAGAAGGCTGCTAAGAAAGTTGGGAGCGGTCTCCCTGCTGGTCCCGGAGCTGCTTCAGGTAAGATCTATTTCTCTGCGGAGGACTCGGTTAAGGCCGCCGCGAAAGGGCAGAATGTCATTCTCGTCCGTCAGGCCACTTCGCCAGAGGACCTCCGCGGAATGATCGCGGCAGATGGCATCCTCACCACAGAAGGAGGAGCCTCCTCGCACGCTGCCCTCGTCGCCCGCCAAATGGGGAAGGTCTGCGTCTGTGGTGCGCACGGCATGACCATCGACTACTCCAAAAAAACCCTCGTCGGGAATGGCGTCACTCTTAAGGAAGGAGATGAGCTTTCTCTGAACGGCTTCGTCGGTAACGTCTACAAAGGCGGCATTAAGTCTTCTCCCTCGCAAGTCATTCAGGGACTGATCGAGAACAAGGCGGCCGCCAAGCGCTCGGACACTTATAAAAAGTTCATGGAGCTCATGAGCTGGACTGATAAGCTTCGTAAGCTCGGAGTGCGCACGAACTCTGACACCCCGGAACAGGTCGAGCAGGCCATCAAGTTCGGGGCTGAAGGCATCGGCCTGACCCGTGCTGAGCACATGTTTTTCGAGGGGAACCGCATTGATTCCGTCCGCGAGATGATCCTCGCTGATGACGATGCCGGCCGCGCCAAGGCGCTCAAGAAGATCAAAGTCTTTATGAAGAAAGACTTCATCGGGATCTTTAAGTCACTCGATGGCCGCCCCGCTACGATCCGTCTTCTGGATCCACCTCTTCACGAATTTATCGGCACTATGGATGCGAAGCAAAAGTCCGCCCTTTCTAAAAAAATCGGCATGAGTGCGACTGCGATCACGAAGCGGATTCACTCCTTGCATGAGGAAAACCCGATGCTTGGTCACCGTGGTTGCCGTCTGGGCATCAGCTACCCCGCAGTCACGGCGACGCAGGTCGAGGCCATCCTCGAGGCAGCCGCAGAGGTGCAAAAGGGCGGGACGAAGGTCCTCCCAGAAATCATGGTCCCACTCGTGGCCTATGCACGTGAGTTAGAACTCCAGAAGCAGGTCATTGATGAGACGGCTGATTCCGTTCGGAAGAAGCTCGGCCTGAAGAAGAGCGAGCTTAAGTATACCGTGGGAACGATGATCGAGATTCCACGTGCCGCCCTCACCGCTGATAAGGTGGCTGAGCATGCGGAGTTCTTCTCCTTCGGAACCAATGACCTCACGCAAACGGGGCTCGGACTGTCTCGTGATGATTCATCCAGCTTCCTTCCCACCTACCAAGATGCGGAAGTGCTCAACAGCAATCCCTTCGCTGCGCTTGATCAAGAAGGCGTGGGCCAGCTTGTTGAAATGGGAGTGAAGGGTGGTCGCCAGACGAAGAAGAATCTCAAGATCGGCATCTGTGGCGAGCACGGTGGAGATCCTGATTCAGTGAAATTCTTCCACCGGACCGGACTGAACTACGTCTCTTGCTCACCCTTCCGCATTCCCGTGGCCCGTCTTGCCGCTGCGCAAGCTGCCCTGGAGGAAAAGGGAATGGCCCGTGCTGAGGTCAGCTAGATCATCTGGGCCAGCTCACAAAACCTTCAAAGCCCCGCCTGTTTTCACAGGCGGGGCTTTTTTTTCATCGCGAGAAAGTTGTGAGAAAATCCCTTTATCTCGTTCCCTTCGGCCATTCCTTGAGGCCGACGATGGGGAGGGCGAAGGCGAAGTGCTTTTCCCAGTCATCCCGGTTCGCATGGAGAAAGACGTCGTAGATGAGTTTCTTTTTACGAGCGGGGCTGAAGCCACGTAAGCCGAGGCGGAGGCCACCTTCATTTGGGTGGTCCACGTGGCGGTGCAGGATGAAGGAGTCGATCCCATCAAGCTGCTCGATGAGGCGGTAAGCGTATGCGTAAGCGGCGGCTTGAATTTTCTCACCATCTGGGCTGGTGGGAGTGTCGAAGCCTTGCTCGCTGAGAATGATGCGGCGTGGTTTTCCTTTAAAGAGGAGGTGAGGACTTTTAAAATGTTCGGTTAAGACGTGGAGGTTCTTGAAAGTGATGCGCGGGGTGTTTGGTGAGTCATTAGCGGATTCATCTTTCCAGAATTCAGGGTCGCGGAGTTTTTCAGGATAGGGATGGAAGGCGAGATGCCAGTCGAAGTCTCCTGCGTCTCTTACGATTTTCGCAAAGTGCTTGAGGAAGGGCTTGGCAGGGAAGCCTTGGCGTGGATTTGCGGGCGGATAACGAATGTTCCAGTGATGCTCGAGTGAGATATAGACTTTGGCAAAGGAGGAATGGCGGCGGATCGCGCGATGCATGAGTCGCACCACCTGATGGTATTCTTCCGCAAATTCTTCCATACTCACTTCACCACGGTTGGACCACCACCAATGGGTGTTGACCTCATTGCCTATGATATACCCGCTGATACGGCCGAAGGTTTGCTGGGGAAGAGAGTAGCGATGGGAGAGATACTCGAGCGTGGCATGGAGCCACTTTCTGCCCTCTTCGCTCGTGGGGTTAAAGGCCGCGAGCCGGTTCGGAGCGTTCGGCTCAAATTTTGGGTGAAGGAGGATGCGGTTGATCTCTGGATCGTTCGAGCGGTAGGCTAGAATGATGGCGTTGATCACGATCTGCTCCCGCGAGAGAGGGATGATTTTCCTCTCAAGGGTCCGCAGGTAGTGCCGGCTGAAGTGATAAATCTCGTTGTTAGATTGCCAGCTGACGGTTCTTTGTCCCGGCTTGGGGGAGGGGACGATGAGTTGGGAGAGGTTGACATTGATCGCGGCATGATCGATGCCGAGTGCGATGGCGTCTCCGACCATTTCGACTTGCAGACCTTTTTTTGACTGAGCATGTAGCTGTCCCGTGCCGAGTGGCAAGAAGAGGCTAAGAAGGAGGAACAAGGCTCGTCTCAGGGAGTGTAGAGCTGAGCTAGAGAGAGGGCCTTTGAGGGATTGAGTAGAACTGAGCATTGCTGTTTTCCGTTACGGAGGGAATTCTATCAATGTTTCATAAAGTCACTGAGCTGATCGATTAGGGAGCGGGATTAAACCGCTTGGGGTTATCAATGAGCCGCTCGATTTGGAAGCCTTGTTCCTTAATCTGCGTCAGGGCCGGGCTGAAATCGGAGGTCTTCGTGGAGGGGCTTTTTGAAAGGAGCCAGAGGAATTTCCGGCTGGGAGTTCCGACGATGGCCTTGGTGTAGCTCTCGTTTATCCACAGGATCCAGTAGTCACCCGCGAAGAGATTGGCGGGAAAGCGGGAAAACCGGACCTTGAGTTTTCCCTCACCCACGATGCGGGCTTTTCCCGAAATTTGCGTCCTTTCTCCATCTGCCTTGAGGCCTTGATTGAGCACCGAGAGGGAGCCGTTTTCATTGCTTCGGTATGTCGCCTTCGCTGCGATGAGGTCTTTTTCAAAGCGATTCGGGAGACGCGCGATTTCATGCCACTGGCCGGCGTAGCTCGCGGCGCGGAAGTTTTTGACCGTTTCTAGCGCGGGCTGACTGGAGGAGCAGGAGCTGAGGAGGCTGAGGGATAAAAGGCTGAGGAGGGATAGAGCCGAGATCGTAAGGGCGGGATGTTTCATAGTTTTGAGGCGATGCTGGCGGCGAGACGATCGACGAGGCGACTTTGGGCCGCGACGAGGGCCTCAAAGCCATCCTGTAAAATAGGCTCTCGCAGGCTGGTGGTTTTACTGGCGATGAGGCGGCTGCTAGGCAGTTCATAAACTCGCCAAGAGGCTTCGAGGAGAGCATCGCCATCAGCGGTTCCATGGAATTGGCGGACATCGATCGTGATTTGATACTGGAGTTCGTCTTCCCGCTCCCACGGATAAGTGCGGAGGTTTCCGCTGCCTTTGCGGCGGCCTAGATTACTAGCGAGGACGCGGCTGAAGTCATTGCGGAGGTCTCCGCCCCATTCGTGGAGGTCGGAAATTTCCATTTTATGGGGAGTTGATTGGAAGACGAGATAAGGTCGTTCCACGAGGTAATCTGCCATGGTGATAGGCCCGATGCCGAGGCCAATACCACTGCCAGAAGAGGGGGGTGGTCCCGCCGCTGAAAGCAGGTAGAAGTTGCGCCCGGTGCTGCAAGATGAGAGCGCAGCGAGCGAGAGGAGAAGAAAGATGCGGGAAAACATGGTGGTCTAGCGGCGAGCTCGGGGGATTTTTTTACTGTTCGGTGTTTTACCAAAGATGAGGGAATTTGGCTTATCAGAAATCTCGGTCGTCATGCGCTCCATCGAGCGGATCGCAGAGCGGATTTCATCCATCGTGCGGCGCAGGTCACCGTAGATGGAGCCATTGTTCGAGAGCGGCTCGAGCGATTGATTTACGCTGGCGAGTGTCTTGCGCAGGTCTCCGGTGAGGGCTTGGGTGTCATTTGCGACGAGGAGACGATTGAGGGATTGCACTGCTTGGGAGATGTCATTGAGAGTGCCTTGTGCATTGGCGACCACCCCTTGGCTAGAGAGCATTGCCAAGTTGACATTGCTGAGGACTTCGGTGGCCTCGTCTGAGGTCTGGCCTACTTTAGTGACGAGTTGATCGAGTTTTAGCTGATTAAATTTATCGAGCAGGGCTGCCACTTTATCTTGGAGGCGCTCTAGTCCGGTGTGAACGGTGGGGAGGACCACGCGGTCACCCCGTTGCTCGATGCCTGTGTAGAGAGCATCTGGATAATAATCGAGATCGACAAACATTTGCCCCGTGAGGAGGTTACTAGACTTCAGTGAGGCGCGCAGCCCTTGCTTGAGGGCGTTTTCAAATCCTCCTTGCCCTTCATCCAGAATGGAGGGCGGGAAATGGGTGGAGAGAAGGCGGGTATCCAACTGAATGAGGACGGGGATTTTGGCAATGTCGACCTCCTCGATCAAGGTGTAGGAGATTTTACCAACGCGGCCCACGCGCAGCCCTCGGAACTCGACGGGAGACCCCACCTTCAGCCCGCGGAGGGACTCATCAAGGAGGAGTAAAAATTCGACCCCGCCCTGAAAGGTGGTGTTCTGAGCATCTTCGGCACTTTTAAAGAGCGCGAGGAGGCTCTCATCAGGAAGGGGCTCGCCGGGTGGGAGCCCAGCTGGGACGCCTACCGAAATACGCCCGGCGACCAGAGAATCTAGCGAAGGAAGGTTCAGATCAAATCCATCCGCGCCGACGTGAAAAGAAATCCCGCTCGATTGCCAGAAGAGGGAGTGATCCGTGATGAGTTCGCGAAATCTCTCCTCGATGAACACCCCAAAATGAACCGTCTTGGTGTTCATATTAAAGCTGCGGCTCTCGACGCGCCCGATTGGGTTTTCATTAAAATAAATCCCACTGCCGATCCCGATGGAGCCCGGGGCCTCTGCCGTGAGGGTCAGGCGCAGGCCCTCGATCGTTCGCGGGGTCAGAGGGGGGATTTCTAAGCCCGTGAATGAACGCTGCCCCTCTTGCCCGCGCCCGGGATCAAGCTGAAGGAAGGCCCCGCTAATAATGGTGCCTAGGCCGGAGATGCTGGCGCCTTCCACCCGGGGTTTCTCGACCCAGATGCGGGAATCTTCCCGGATGAGATGAAGGTGATTTGGGCGAATGCGGACCATGACATCAACCTCGAGATCATCAGTAAGGACGATGTGTTCCACCATGCCGATGTTGACATTACGGCACTTGATTTCGGTTTTGCCCTCGCTGAGGCCATCGGCATTTTCAAAGCGCACGATGATGACTTCGCCCTTTTCTGAAATGCTGCGATTCACAAGCCAAAGGCCGAGCGCGAGGGCAATGATGGGAATGATCCAGACTTTATGAAAGCGGCTTGCTGGGCGCACTTCAGGCTGCAGTCCTTCTTGCAGATCGGGCTGAGGATTTGGGGGGAGGTCACTCATGATTCGGAATGGGGGAGTTGTTTTTCGCGGGCGCGATCCCAGATGAGTTTTGGGTCAAATGAGTGGGCTGAAATCATAGTGAGAATGACCATCAGGCCGAAGGCGATCGCGGCGCCGCCGGGCTCGATCGAGATGAGATTACCCATCTGAATGAGGCCCACTAGAATGGCGACGACAAAGACGTCCACCATTGACCAGCGGCCGACTAGCTCGGTGAGGAAGTAAAGTGAATTAGCAAATTTTGGGCGGATGCTCAGCCTCCCGCTCGCAGCAGCACAAAGAAGGGCAAGGGAGATGAATTTCAGGCCGGGAATCATCACGCTAGCGATGAAAATAGTGATTGCCACTGGGTAGGCTTGCATCTCCCAAAAAGTCGCAACTCCTCCCAGAATGGTGCTTTTTTCCTCAACCCCAAGCTGGGTGACCTGCATGATTGGGAGAAGATTAGCGGGAAGGTATGCGATGATGCCGGCCAGCCCGAAGGCGAGACAGCGCGCTAGGCTATCCTCTTTACGCGAGTGAAGGGCATTCCCACAGCGCGGGCAATGTGCTCGGGAAATGTCAGAAACTTTCTGACAGGTGTGGCAGGAAACGAGGCGGAGTTGCAGTGCCGAGGGGTTCACAAGCTCTCCTTTCTTTGGGCGTCGGCCAGCTCGATCCGGTCCCAGAGTTCGGTGCGGTCAATGCCGCTGACGGCCCCGGCGATGCAGATCATGAGTCCGGCTGAGGCCCAGAATGCGATGCCGAGTTGCACATCAGCCAGCTTCACGAGCTTGAGCAGGCTGACGATGGCTCCGAGAAAAAAAACTTCCACCATGATCCAAGCTTGGAGGCCTTGGAAGGTGCACATGATTGAGCGGCTGCCGGGTAAAATCCGCCCAAAGAGAAGTGGAATGCAGAGGTAAAGCAGGCAGATCAGGAGGCTCAGAGGCAGGATCATCACGAAGAGCGCAAGACTGGCTGCGATCAGCTGGCCGCCTTCCTGCCACAGTACCACCACGGCGCCTGGCACCGAAACGCTGCTGAGATTCCCCTGCGAATTCATGGAGATGAAGGGGAAGTGGAGGACTAGGGTAAAGAGCGAGAGCGCAGTTATTCCGTAAGCGACCGCTCGCTGCAGGCTGCTCGGGCGGTTCCGATAGAGCACGGAGCGACACTCCAGGCAGTGAGCGGAACGTCCTTCTTCGATGAGGTGGACCTCGTGGAGAGTATCGCAAAAATGACACGCCACTCGGTGCTTCACGTTCGGAAGTCGTGGCCAAGTGTAGTGATGAGATTGCGACATAAGCAGAGCCGGAGCTTAGACTGGGTGGCTTGGTGAGACGGGGTTCGCGGTCGGGGCGGGAATGCGCTTTGCGATGCCCTTGAGGAGGCGGCCGAAGATGTCAGCTCCCGTAATGATCCGCTTATGCTCGGAGGTCCAGTAGAGGATGACGTCTCGATCCACCACATAATCGTGTGAGTCCTCTGCCTCCACCACAAATTCCCCTAAAACTGAGTCGAGATAAGTCTCCTCCTCGGTCACCACGATAGGGCGGTGACACTGGGCATAGATGTCGGTTTTACCATCCTCTACATTCAAGTCGCAGAGGAATTTCGTAGTGTCCATCACGATGACTGGCTCCTCCGCCTCATTCATGATGATGGCCCAGCGGTGATGGTGTTTTTTAAGAGACTCCACAAAGGCCTTTCCTTCCTCCGTATCGAGAGTGGGGAGGATCGTGAGATCCAGCTTACTCGGAAACTGGTAAATCGTATTCACTTCTACCGGGTTTCCTTCCTCGATGATTTTGCGGTCATCAAGATCGAGGAAGTTTAGTGCGCCTTGACCCTCGTTCGCACTGATTTCTGAATCTTCCTCATCGATGTGGCGTTCCAAAATGATTTCAATGTCCCGTTCTTCGAAAAAAGTAGGTCCTTCAGGTCCGATCCACCCATCGAGGAGGATCGCGCAGGGCTTGGTGATGGGATAGAGGGCGATTTGGTAAAAGCGGATGACGGGTGAAAGAAGCGCGGCCACCCGCAGGGCGTTCCGCGAAAAGTAAGCCTGCGGCATAATTTCACCGAAAAATGTGATGCCGATCGTCGAGAAAAGAAAGCCGCCGATCCCTGCAAAAACCGACTCACTCAGAAGTGCGAGGATCACATTGACACTGACATTTCCCCACAAGATCGTGCAGAGGAGAAGATTAGCGTCTTTGCGGAGTCCCAGCACCTTTGCGGCAGCAGCATTACCCCGCTCGGACTCTGCTTCGAGCCGAAGGCGACCGAGGGAAAAGAAAGCTAAGTTGCAGCCGGAAAACATCGCTGAGTGAATGATGCAAACGAGGATGCCGAGCCAAATGAGATATTCCATGTGAGTTGTGTCCTTAAATGAACAATCTCACCGGAGAAAGAGCGAGCCATTTTCAATGTCATTATTGTAAGGGCAGGAGCTGCCTCCTCTGAGCCGAAAATCGCCCTAAAAAGGAAGCTCGCTTTTTAAGTTAAAAGCGATAGATCGAAAACGATGTCCGAAGGCCAAAATATCCCCCCATTGACTTCTCAAAATTCAAACACTCCAGAGACCCTCGAGGCGGGAGCCCCGCAAGGAACCCCGCCCCCGGTGACCCATCTCGCTCCGCCTCCCGGAGGTGGCGCAAAGCCGTGGATCATCATGGGCGTGTTAGGTCTCCTCATCGCGGCCGGCCTTCTCTTCATCATGGGGGCTGATGAAAAAGAGAAAACCACTGAAGAAGGAGCCAGCGCCTTGGAGAAGCGGGAGAAGCCGAAGCGGGCGGCCCCAAGAAAGGTCGCGAAGACGGGTGAGCGGCCGATGAAAAAAGAAATGGTTCAGCTTTCCTCAAAGAATCGCAAAGACTTTCAAGCCAACATTGGCAAGTGGGTCCGTCTGCAAGGGCGGGTGAGAAGCGGAAACCAGGATGGGCTCTTAGAATTTGCAGAGCCCGTGAAAATGCGCGGCCAGCTCGCCAAAGGCTCAGCGCAGCATCTCAGCGGTCAGCATGTCAAAGTGATCGGCTGGCTGCTTACTGAGGAACTCATTCAGATTGATGGGATCTTTGACATCACCACCATGGAGGCGGTTGATCTCTTAGCAAAGAAGGCCGTTTACACCTCTGCTGATGCTGAGCAACTCATCGCCCTGCGTCATACGAACGCCACATTTAAGGGCAAGGTCCAGAAGGTGCGTGTTTCAGGAAGCGGTAAAAATCTCTACCTCATTTTTGAGGGAAGCGGGTATCAATTTTATGGCAGCGGGAATCTCGCCACCTTAGGAGAAGAAGGCGTGACGGAAGAAAGCCTAAAGAAGCTCATCGGCAAGACCGTCCAAGTGAAGGGAAAGCTAGAGTATAAAGAAATGGGCAAAAACAAACGGATCCAAATCAACTTCAGCGCCAAGAGCGCCTTCGAGGTCCTCCCATAAGCGTCTTCCTCATCCCTCCCTCTCCGCCCGGAGGATCCCCTCCTTATTGCCGCGCCTTTAAAGCGGCTTTGATGAAGGG
>CALDZJ010000092.1 GCA_937944055.1 uncultured Verrucomicrobiales bacterium
TACACCGGAATGATCCACCGCATCGGTGAAGTGCACGATGGTGCCACTACTACCGATCACATGGAGCAGGAGCGCGAGCGTGGTATTACCATCACCTCCGCTGCGGTCACCTGTGAGTGGATGCAGCAGAAAGAAGAGGGCGTTTCCAAACTCTTCACCGGTGATAACCAGCGCATCAACATCATTGATACGCCGGGTCACGTGGACTTTACTGCTGAGGTTGAAAGATCGCTCCGTGTTTTGGACGGGGCGATTGTTGTTTTCTGCGGAGTCGCTGGCGTTCAGCCACAATCCGAGACGGTCTGGCGCCAAGCCAGCACTTACAATGTTCCTCGCATCGTTTTCGTGAATAAGATGGACCGCGTCGGAGCTGACTTCGATGCCGCCGTCAAAGAGGTTCAGGAGAAACTCGGTGCACGCACCGTCCGCATTCTCATTCCAATTGGCTCTGAAGATAACCTTCGCGGCCAAATCGACGTCCTCAATAAAAAGGCCGTTCTTTACAAAGACGATGACATCCTCGGCTCCACCTACGATATCGTCGATCTCGACGAAGCTCAACTTGCCCTCGCTGAGGAAGCCTACGCAGAACTCGTGGAAGCAGTGGCAGACGTTGATGAGCAAATTGGTGAAAAATTCCTCATGGAGGAAGAGATTACCGTCGTAGATCTCAAAGCCGGCCTTCGCCGCGCAACCATCTCTAACGAGCTTGTCCCCATCGCTGGTGGATCTGCTTTCAAAAACAAAGGCGTCCAGTATCTCCTCGATGCCGTTGTCGACTACCTCCCAAGCCCAGTCGAAATCCCAGCTGCTCAGGGTCTCGATCCCAAGGACGAGTCAAAAGCCGTTGAGGTGAAAACTTCCGATGACGAGAAGTTCTGCGCCCTTGCCTTCAAACTCTGGGCCGACAAATACTTTGGCAAACTCATTTTCTTCCGCGTCTACAGCGGCACCGTCTCGAAAGGAGACATGATCTACAACCCACGGACTCAACAAAAGGAGCGCGTGGGTCGTTTGATTCAGGTCCAAGCCGATAAGCACGAGGAGATCGAGACTTGCTTCGCAGGTGACATCGCAGCTCTCGTCGGATTGAAGAATGTTCAAACCGGCGACACTCTCTCGCACCAGCAGGCAGGAGTTCTTCTCGAGCCACCAAGTTTCCCTGAGCCCGTCATCTCGATGGCGGTTGAGCCTCGCACCCAGGCGGACTCAGATAAGATGGCTGTTGGTCTCGATCGCCTTTCTGACGAAGATCCTACCTTCGTCGTCAAAACTGACGAAGAAACAGGTCAAACCATCATCGCTGGCATGGGCGAGCTTCACCTTGAGGTCATCATTGATCGTCTCAAGCGCGAGTTCGGCGTCCAAGCCAACGTCGGTAAACCTCAAATCGCTTACCGCGAAACCGTCACCGCTTCCGCAAAGGGCGATGGCAAATTCATTCGCGACGCCGCGATGGCTGGAAAGGCCGCATACGGCCACGTCGTCCTTGAGCTCTCTGCAAACAAGCAGGGGGAAGGGATCACGACCGAAGACAATGTCTCCGCTTCTGCTTTCCCGAAGGAGTATATGCCTGCGGTCATGAAAGGCATCGAAGAAGCCCTCACCAACGGACTCGTTGCCGGTTTCCCCGTCGTCGACGTCCACGTCAATGTTCAGGACGGCTCTTTCCACGAGGTTGATTCTAACGATAACTCTTTCAAGATCGCAGCCATCTTCGCGATCAAAGAGGCCATGAAAAATGCCTCACCTATCCTTCTCGAACCCATGATGGACGTGCAAATCGCCACGCCCGATGAGTTCCAAGGAGACATTATGGGCGACCTCAACCGCCGCCGCGGTCAGATCCAAGAGATTGAGACCAAGGGGCCAGTCGCCAATGTTTCCGCCAACGTCCCACTCTCCGAAATGTTCGGATACTCCACGGACGTTCGCACCCTTTCTTCCGGTCGAGCTTCCTACTCCATGGAGCCAAAGTGCTTCGAGGAAGTGCCTCGCAACGTCGTAGAAAAACTCGTCGCAGAACGCGGCGGCGGCTACTAAGAACACCAATCATCCATAAGATATTTTTCCATCATGAATCAGAAAATCCGCATTCGCCTTCGCGCATTTGACCACCGGGCCATCGATCGCTCCACTGTAGAGATCGTTGAGACCGCTAAGCGCACTGGAGCTAAAGTCGCCGGCCCTGTTCCTCTTCCGACTCGGGTTGAGAAATTCTCCGTCAACAGCTCGGTTCACGTAAACAAAAAGGCTGCTGACCAGTTTGAAGTCCGCACTCATAAGCGTCTCCTCGACATCGTCGATCCCACCGCACGCACCGTAGACGAGCTCAAAAAGCTTAACCTACCTGCCGGTGTCGACATTCAGATCCACATCTAATTTCCCCCTCTAACTCAACTTTTCCAGACCAATGTCACTCGGAATCCTCGGTAAAAAAGTCGGTATGACTCGCGTTTTTGACGCGGAAGCAGGCTGCTCAATCCCCGTCACTGTCGTCGACGTGAACGGAAACGAATTTCTTCAGGTAAAGACCTCAGAGAAAGACGGCTACTCCGCCATTCAAGTCGCCTATGACGACCAGAAGGAGTCACGCCTCAATCTCCCTGAGCGCACTCACCAAGCAAAGCAAGGCGCCACTGGCCCTAAGAAGCGCATTCAAGAATTCCGCTTCGAAAGCGATGCAGACCTCCCGAACAAGGAAGAAGGCCATCCCGGCGCTGCGCTTTTCGAAGACGGCCAGTGGGTTGATGTCATCGGCACCACGAAGGGTAAAGGTTTCCAGGGTAACGTGAAGCGTCACAACCACAACGGACAGCCTGATGGTCACGGCCACATGATGCACCGCCGAACAGGTGCGATTGGTGCTGGCTCTACTCCTGCTCGTGTCTGGAAGGGCCAGAAAATGCCCGGTCACGATGGTGTTGTGAAACGCACCACTCAGAATCTCAAAATCGTTCAGGTCCGTCAAGAAGACGGGGTCCTCCTCATCTCCGGCGCAGTGCCAGGCCACAATGGTGCCTACGTCACCGTTCGCCCGGCGCTTAAAAAATCCGCCGCTAAGTAAACCCAAGTTTTAGAAAGAACCTGATCCATGTCAGCATTCACAATTCAAGACGCCGAAAAGGCGAACATCCAGCTCATTGCCGATGGCTCCAAGGGCGGGCAGGCCGTGCACGATCTTGTCGTTGCCTATCAAGCCAATCGCCGCTCTGGAACAGCTCAAACCAAAACCCGTGGGGAAGTCCGCGGAACTGGTAAGAAGATGTATCGTCAAAAAGGAACCGGTGGCGCCCGTCACGGTGATCGTAAAGCTCCGATCTTTGTCGGTGGTGGAGTCGCCTTCGGACCTCGCAATCGCTCCTACGCTAAGACCGTTCCTAAGAAGGTTCGCACCCTCGCTCTCCAGCGTGTTCTTGGAGAGAAAATCAACGAAGGCCTCGTCCTCAGCGCGAAATCCTTCGAGATTTCCTCCGGTAAGACAAAGGATTTCGTAAAAGCACTTCGTGACATTACAGATGCCGAGCGTGTCATCATCATCGGTAAAGAATTTTCCGAAGAAACCTACCGAGCCGAGCGGAATCTCACTTTCGCCCTCCTTCAAACCGCCGAGAACGTCAACATCGAGGAACTCCTCTTCTGGGGAACCGTGATCATTCTTGACGATGCTCTTGAAACCCTCGCTAAGCGCACCGCCTAAACTCAGCAAGCCATGAGAGATATTTATACCATCATCGATACCGTCCGCATGTCTGAGAAGGCAGCCCTTCTTCAGGAGAACGAAAACACCTACACCTTTAAGGTCGATCGTCGCGCCAACAAGATTGAGATCAAGAACGCCGTCGAGAAATTCTTCAAGGTGAAGGTTCTCGGTGTCCGCACTTGTAACTACGCTGGTAAAGCAAAGCGCCGTCGTCGCGCTGATGCTGGACGCACCGCCTCCTGGAAGAAAGCCATCGTTCGTCTCAAGGACGGTGATTCCCTCGATCTCCTCTAATTCTATTTTCCGTAACCTCACTCAGAAAGGACCATTCCAATGCCTCTGAAAAGTTTTAAACCCGTCACACCCGCGAACCGCTACAAGCAGCTTCCGACCTTTGACGAGATCACAAAATCAAAGCCTGAAAAAAGCCTCCTCGAAGTTAAAAAACGCTCCGGTGGTCGTAATAATCAGGGCCGTATCACCATGCGCCACATCGGCGGTGGTCATAAGAAGAAGTATCGTCTCATCGACTTTAAGCGCAACAAGCGTGATGAAGTTGCGACCGTCATCGGGATCGAATACGATCCGAACCGGACATGCCGCATTGCGCTTCTCGAATATGCTGACGGCACCAAGTCTTACATCCTAGCTCCTTCCGGTCTGACCGATGGCGACAAGGTGCAAGCCGGTGAAAACGTCGAGCCAACTGTTGGTAACGCGATGCCTTTGAAGAACGTTCCTCTTGGAACCGCGATTCACAACATCGAGATGCGCCCAGGTTCAGGTGGTAAAGTTGCCCGCGCTGCCGGTCAGCAAGCCGTCCTTGCTTCTCGCGACGAAGGATACGCTTTTATCAAGATGCCTTCTGGTGAACTTCGTAAATTCCACGAGGAATCTTATGCCACGATCGGAACCGTCGGAAACCGTGACCACATGAATGAAGTCTCAGGTAAAGCGGGCCGCACTCGCTGGCAAGGGAAGCGCCCATCAGTTCGTGGAATGTGCATGAACCCAGTCGATCACCCCAACGGTGGTGGTGAAGGTAAGTCGAAGTCCGGTGGTGGTCGTCAGCACCTCAAGTCTCCTTGGGGACACACCAAGGGACAGAAAACTCGTAACAAACACAAAAACAGCACTTTCATTATTGAGGACCGCCGCAAGAACAAGCGCAAGTAACTCAATAACCAGTAACCCAATCATTTATTATGGCACGTTCATTGAAAAAAGGCCCCTACGTTGATCAAAAGCTCCTCGCCAAGATCGATGCAGCTGTCGAATCCGGCAACAAGAAGCCAATCAAGACTTGGAGCCGTCGCTCCATGATTACCCCTGACTTCGTCGGTCATAACTTTGCCGTTCATAATGGCAAAACCTTCGTCCCTGTTTTCGTCTCTGAAAACATGGTGGGCCACAAGCTTGGTGAATTTTCACCCACCCGTATCTTCAAAGCTCACGGCGGCATCGGTAAGAAGTAATTTCCCGATCTTTAGAACCCTTCGTCATGCGTTTCCCACTCACCTCATCAATCCTCACCGGAGTCTTTCTCCTCGGTGCCGCGATGGCTGGTGCTCAGGAAACGCACACTGATAAACTTGAGCGCGAAGTTCGCCAGCTCAAACTTCAGAACCTCAACCTCAATAAGAGCCTCGCCGAGGCCCTAGAGCGCGAGGATACCAAGACAAAGATTCTTAAGAAGATCCGGGAAGATCACGCTCTCTTGGGGATCGATATCCTCGAAGGCGGTGACACCAAACTTCTCCACGCCGTAACCGATTACCAGATCGCTCGCGAAGACCTCACGAAACTTGAGTCCGCCGTTAGCAATCTTCTCCCACTTGTTAAAAACTACCTACGCACTGCAATCGGCTCTGACCCAGAAGCCCGCAGAGCAGTGGAGGTGAAAATCCGCGAACTCGAAGTCGCGCTTGGCCAGCGTCAGCAGCCCAAGCGCAAGATCGAGCAGGGGACCGCCCAAGAAGCCCGCATTGTTACAGTTGACTCCAACACCGGAGCCATCGTAGTGAACGCCGGCTCAGATGCGGAACTCACCGTTGGAACCCGATTCCGCATCGAGCGCTCCGGCTCTCACATTGGTGACGCCATCGTCGCTGCCACTCGTCCGAATGTCAGCGGGCTCTTGATGCAAGCACTCTCAAATCCTGATGTCCCCGTAGAACCCGGTGACATCGCCAAAGTAATTACTCTCAATTCTGACCCGACAAACTGATGTTAGTTCGTTCGACCACAAAATACGCTCGGATTTCTCCGAAAAAAGCTCGCCACGTTGCTCGTGAAATTCAGGGACTTTCCGTCTCTGATGCCATCGACACCTTGACCTACACTCCTAAGAAGTCTGCTCACCTGATTGGTAAGACGCTCAAAAGCGCCGTCGCCAACGCGGAGAACAACCACGAACTCTCTGCCGATGAACTCATCGTCAAAGAAGCCACCGTTGGTGAAGGACCCACACTGAAGCGCTTCAAGCCACGCGCTCGAGGTTCTGCAGGAGCGATTCGTAAGCGCACGAGCCACATTTTCATCACGCTCACTGACGAGTTCGAGGCTCCAGAAGAAAAGAAGCGTTCCGGTAAGCCGAAGAAGCGCGACACCATTAAATCTCTCTTCGGAGCTGCTAAGACCGCTCCAAAGAATGAGGAAGCTCCTGCCGAGGAGGCAGATGCTCCTGCTGAAGAAGTTGCAGAAGATGCTCCCGAGGATCGCGGCCGTGTGTTCGAGACCGCTCCGGATGATGTTGATGACCTCAAGGTGATCTCCGGAGTTGGACCTGGCATCGAAGAAAAACTCAATAGCTTCGGGGTTTATCAATACGCCCAGATCGCCGAGTGGGATGCTGCCAATATCGCCACCTTCGACACGCTCCTCTCCTTCAAAGGCCGCATCGAACGTGACAACTGGATCGAACAAGCCAAAGAGTTGGCCACAAACAAGGGCTAAACCTCATCTACAAACTTTCACAATTTAAGAATCATGGGACAAAAAGTTAATCCAATCGGTTTCCGCCTCGCCGTCAACAAAGACTGGCGCTCCAAGTGGTATGCCGAAGGCAAGGACTTCACCACCAAGCTCCACGAGGATCTCAGAATCCGTAAGTATATCGGCGACCGTCTTCAAGGGGCTGCCCTTGCCAAAGTCGTGATCGAGCGTGCTTGGAACAGTGTTCGTGTCACTCTTCACACCTCTCGCCCAGGACTCGTCATCGGCCGTAAAGGTTCTGAGATCGAGGCTATGACCAACGATATCTCTAAGATCGCCGGCGGTTCACAGGTCAAAATCGACATCGTTGAAATTCGCAAGCCTGAGCTCGATGCCCAGTGCGTCTGCGAAAACATCGTGATTCAGCTTGAACGTCGGATCGCTTTCCGTCGCGCCATGAAGCGTGCCGTTCAGACCGCCATGGAATTCGGTGCCAACGGCATCCGTGTTCGCTGCGGTGGTCGTCTTGGTGGAGCTGATATTGCTCGTGCTGAATGGTATCGCGAAGGCAAAGTGCCTCTTCAGACTCTCCGTGTCCCCATCGACTATGGATTCGCCGAAGCCAAAACCGTTTACGGAATCATTGGCGTGAAGTGCTGGATCAACAAGAACGAAGACGCTGACAAGGGAGGTCGCCCTCCAGGTCATGATCGTCCTCGTCGTGGAGGTCGCGGCGGTGGTCGTGGTGATAGCCGCGGTGGTCGTGGTGGAGATAACCGCGGAGGCGGAGATAACCGCTCAGACAATAATCAAAATAAGCCCGCTGAGGGCGGAAGCGCACCTGCACCAGCCGCTTCCTAATCCAGCACCCAATTTTAAAACTAATATTTAGGAGGACAGAATTATGCCTTTGATGCCAAAAAGAACCAAGTTCCGGAAAGCCCATCGTGGGAACCGGGGTGGTAATGCCCAGCGTGGCACCGATGTAAGCTTCGGTGACTTCGGACTTCAGGCCCTCGGCCGCGGATGGATGACCAACCGCCAGATCGAAGCTTGTCGTGTATCCATTAACCGTTTCCTCAAGCGTAAGGGTAAGACATGGATCCGTGTCTTTCCTCATAAGCCGATCACTCGCCGCCCGCCTGAAACTCGGATGGGTAAGGGTAAAGGCTCCGTCGATGCTTGGGTTGCTGTGATTCGTCCTGGCACCATGCTTTTCGAAGTTGGTGGCGTTCCCGAGTCACAAGCTCGTGAAGCCATGCGCCTCGCCTCTTACAAGCTCGGCTTCGAAACCCGTTTCGTCACCCGTACCGCTCTCTAATTCCTACTCACCTAGGAATCTAAAATTTCATTGAACTGTCCGAAAGGAATCACGTCATGCCCAAAGTTAAATTTACCGAAATCTCCGAGCTAAGTATCGAAGAACTCTCCACTCGTCTCCGTGACCTGAAGGAGGAGGCTTTGAATCTCCGGCTCCAGCAGGCCACTGGCCAGCTTGAAAATACCGCACGCCGTCGTGTCGTCCGCCGCGAAATCGCTCAGGTCATGACCGCAATCACTCAGCGTAAGTCCGCCTAAGGAATCCTGAACTAATTAAGCTAACAACCCACTTCTAAACAGATGTCAGAAAATCAGGAAGCCGCTCCCAAGAAGGACTTTGTCCCATCAGAAGGGCCCGCTAAGAACAAGAAGACCCGCGTCGGAATCGTCAAATCTACCGGAATGGAGAAAACCATCGTCGTGGAATACACCAACCGCGTGCCTCACCCTAAATTCAAGAAGATCGTCAAGCAGTCGAAGAAATTCTACGCGCATGATGAAAAAGGGGAAGCCGCCGTGGGCGATAAAGTCCGCATCGAAGAGACTAACCCGATCTCCAAGCTCAAGCGCTGGAAGCTCGTCAAGGTTCTCACTCACTAAATTAACTCTCTAACGATACCTATTTCGTCATGCTCCAAATGGAATCAAAAGTCGCCGTTGCTGATAACACCGGCGCGCGCCAAGCGAAGATGATCGGCGTCATCGGCAAGCGGACTAAGTCTGCTCGCGTCGGCGACATCATTACCGCTCACATCCGCGAGTCTATCCCCACTGCCTCCGTGAAAAAGGGCTCCGTGGTTAAGGCCGTTGTCGTTCGCACCGCCTATCCTGTTCGTCGTCCCGACGGATCCGTTCTTCGTTTCGACGAGAACGCGATCGTCATCATCGATAAGGACAATAACCCAAAGGGCTCCCGTATCTTCGGACCAGTCGCCCGTGAACTTCGTGAAAAGAACTTCATGAAGATCGTCTCCCTCGCTCCTGAGGTTCTCTAAATTTCTAATTCTACGGACCATGAAAATCAAAACCCACGTAAAGCCAGGTGACGAAGTCGTCGTCATCTCCGGAAACTACAAAGGTGAAAAAGGCACCGTCATCTCCGTCAATGCTGCTAAAGAGCAAGTCGTTGTCGAAGGTGTCCGCAAAATGAAAAAAGGCATTCGCCGCTCTGAAGAGAACCCAGATGGGGGAATTGAGGAAGTCGATGGCCCCATTCACATCTCTAACGTAAAAAAAGTCTAGCCCGTGGCTCCTGACTGTGTCAGGAACCCGGCCCGCTCCAACCACTCGAATCAATCGGACAGGGGAGCAACCCGCGCGCTTAAGCACAATTCATCACGCTGACCCGCCAATAATACAATGAAACCAACACTCCAGCGCCTCTACGAGGAGAAGCTTGTCAAAGCTCTCCAAGAAGAACTCGGCCTAAAAAACGTCAACGAGGTCCCGCGCCTCGAAAAAATTTCCGTCAACTCCCACGTCGGCCATTACGCAAACGAGCGTAAGGCAGCTGTCGAGGACGCCGTTGATGAGATTTCTAAAATTACCGGACAGAAGCCCTCCGTGGTCTTTGCCAAGAAGTCCGTGGCGAACTTTAAAGTCCGCGAGGGCGAGGCCGTCGGAGCCCGCGTCACCCTGCGTGGTGAGAGAATGTGGGAATTCCTTGAGCGCTTCGTAGCGATCACTTGCCCGAACATCCGTGACTTCCGCGGCTTGCCTTTCAAGTCCTTTGACGGTCGCGGCAACTACGCGGTCGGATTCCCAGATCAGTCCATCTTCCCTGAAATCGAGCTAGATCAGATCAAACGTCAAATTGGCTTCGATTTCATTTTTGTCACCTCCGCTAAAGAGGACGCGCACGCCAAGGCGATGCTCAAAGCCCTCGGCATGCCCTTCCGCGATAATCGCAAGGAAGAGGACGCCGCCTAAACTCACGACCTGGAACATTATTATACCATGGCAACTCTCACAGACCCCATCGCTGACTTCCTCATTCGCTTGAAGAATGCCTCACGCGCTGGCAATGACTCCTTCCGAGCTCCGCATTCGAAAATGAAAGTGGAGATTTCCCGCATTCTTAAAGAAGAAGGCTACATCTGGAACTACGAAGTCGACACCTCCGGGAAATTCCCTGAGCTCGTCGTTAAGGCTAAGTATGTTGACGGTGTGCCGGCCCTCACCGATCTCAAGCGGATCTCTAAGTGCGGCCGTCGCAAGTATTCTGGCTCACAGGAAATCCCCCGTGTCCTCAACGGCATGGGTATTTCCATCCTCTCAACCCCTAAGGGATTGATGACTGGGCATGCCGCTAAAAAAGCTAAAGTAGGCGGGGAAGTTCTCGCCTTCGTCTGGTAAACCTCTCACCTACAAAATACAGAACCATGTCAAGAGTAGGACTAAAGCCTATCCCAGCCGTTGATAAAGTCACCGTAAAGGTCGATGGAAATCAAGTGAACGTCGAGGGACCTAAAGGCAAACTTTCATTAGAACTCCCAGAGGGAATCACCGTCGAGGTGGGTGACTCTGAGATCACGGTCGTTCGTGCCTCTGAGCTACGTCATGTGCGTGCTCTCCACGGCACCTTCCGCAGCCTTGTGCAAAACCTCATCGTTGGTGTCAGCGAGGGTTTTGTCAAAGAGCTAGAAATTCAAGGAGTTGGATTCCGATCCGCCGTCAAGGGCAAGAACCTTGATCTCAGCCTCGGAAAATCCCACCCCATTCTCCACCCCATCCCTGAAGGTCTCACTGTCACCGTGACAGAGAACACCAAGATCAAGGTTGAGGGCATTGACAAGCAACTCGTCGGCCAATTCGCCGCTGAAGTGCGTAACTACTACCCACCCGAGCCCTACAAAGGGAAGGGCGTCCGATATGTTGGCGAATACGTCCGCCGGAAAGCCGGTAAGTCCGTTAAGTAAATCCTGACGACAACCCAGAACTTCATATTTATAATGAGCACTCTCAATCGAAAGGAACTCCGCCGCAAGGTTCACCGCCGCA
Source organism: uncultured Verrucomicrobiales bacterium (assembly GCA_937944055.1). GTDB lineage: Bacteria > Verrucomicrobiota > Verrucomicrobiia > Verrucomicrobiales > Akkermansiaceae > SW10. Next base: position 10,958 of record CALDZJ010000092.1, read on the forward strand.
TCCGGAAGAAAATCGCCGGAACTGCCGAGCGTCCACGCCTCGCCGTTCACTTCTCAAATAAAAACGTTTACGCCCAAGTCATCGACGATATCGCTGGTAAGACTCTTTGCGCCGCCTCCACCCTCGATTCATCCATCGAGAAGACCGGAGCCAGCAAGGAAACTGCTGAGGCTGTCGGAAAATTGGTCGCGCAGCGCGCTGCTGATGCCAAGATCGAAACCGTCGTGTTTGATCGTGGTGGCTTCTTCTTCACAGGTAAGGTCAAAGCCCTCGCCGATGCCGCCCGCGATGGTGGTCTTAAATTCTAATCCTTGCTCCGAACTAAAATGGCAAATAACGAAGACTCCAAGCCTGCTGAAACTCCAGCAGGAAAGCCAGCGGAAGCAAAAGCCGCTGATGCAACCCCAGTAGCTCCAGCTAGCGATCAAAAGCCTGCTGACGCAAATTCCAATAACCGTGGCGGTGATAATCGCGGCGGGGGCCAGAATCGCGGAGATAACCGTGGCGGTGGCAATCAACGTGGCGGCTTCGGTGGCCGCCAGCGCGAAGCTGCTCCTACCGATTCCGAAGGCAATGAGCTGACTGAAAAAGTCGTATTCATCAACCGCTGCTCTAAGGTGGTCAAGGGTGGACGTCGCTTCAGCTTCTCTGCTCTCGTTGTCTCTGGTAACGAGAAAGGATCCGTCGGAGTTGGATTCGGTAAGGCCAATGAGGTCGCCGAGTGCATCAAGAAGGCATCCGGCATCGCCAACAAGAGCCTCGGAAAAGTTCAGCTGAACGGCCCGACCATTCCTCACGAAGTTTACGCTGAGTTTGGTGGTGGTAAGGTTCTTCTCAAGCCCGCCTCACCCGGAACTGGCGTTATTGCTGGTGGTGGTGTCCGCGCCGTTTGTGAAGCCGTCGGCATCCACGACATTCTCGCCAAGTCAATCGGCTCCAACAACCACGCCAACGTGGTTAAGGCGACGATCAAGGCGCTCACCATGCTCCGCAATAAGGAAGAGGTCTTCTCTCTTCGCGGACTTAAGAAGGAAAAGTCCGTTTAAGACTCTTCCCCAATCCTGAAACACATTTCAAAAAATGAATCTTCATAATCTCAAGCCCAATCCAGGAGCCAAGCACCGTAAAAAGCGTCTTGGTTGCGGAGAGAGCTCCGGTCTTGGTAAGACCTCTGGTCGCGGCCACAAAGGTCAGAAGTCCCGCTCCGGTGGTGGCGTCCGTCCCGGCTTCGAAGGTGGTCAAATGCCTCTCGCCCGTCGTCTCCCCAAGCGTGGATTCTCGAACCTGCAATTCCGCGACACCATCGCAATCGTCAATGTTTCCCAATTGGAGCAGTATTTCGAAGCTGGTGCTGAAGTGAACGAGGAGACCCTGCGTCAAGTTAAGCTGGTCAAAGGTCAGTGCGATAAGGTCAAGGTCCTCGGTCAAGGTGAAATCACCAAGGCGCTTAAGGTCACCGTTAACCAGGCAAGTTCTTCTGCCAAGGAGAAGATCGAGAAAGCCGGTGGTTCTCTCGAGCTTGCAAGTTGCGAAGCTGCTCCTAAGGCGAAGAAGGCTGAAGCTCCTGCGAAAAAGGAAGCTCCAGCTCCCGCTAAGAAAGAAGCACCTGCACCAGCCGCCGATCCTGCTCCTGCTTCCGATCGCGGACGCGTCTTCGAGACTGCTCCTGATCAAGTCGATGATCTCAAGGTCATCTCCGGAGTCGGACCTGGCATCGAGGAAAAGCTCAACGGATTCGGTATTTACACTTACGCACAGATTGCGGAGTGGGATGCTTCTAACGTTGCTACTTTCGATGAACTCCTCTCCTTCAAAGGTCGCATTGATCGCGACAACTGGATCGAGCAGGCTAAAGAACTCGCAGCCAAAGGCTAGGATCTTTCACTCTGGTGAAGAAGACTCCGCACGCAATTTCCACGTTGAGCCCGGTCCGCCGGGCTGCAGCGTTTTTTGCGTTTTTGGGATTTCTCACTCTCGCTTCTTGCGGGGAGCAGAGAAGTGCCCATCTTACCCTCCTCGATGAGCAGGCATTGATCGTCAACGAGCTACACGATGTCATCTCTGACACCTCTCTGGAGCCTGATCAGGCTGCCGAGACGGTGGCAGGTCTCATTGATCAGTTTAAGAAGCTCAAGCGAGAGACCTCTGAGCTCGAAGCTCCTTCGGAAGAAGAGATTGCCGCGATCGCAGATCATGAGTCTCTTCCTAAAGCTCACGAAAAACTCATGAAACTCCTTCATAGCCTTGATTCAAATGCGCCGGAAACTGCGCAGCTTATTTCGCTGATTCAAGGCCTGCACGATCCCATCCCAATGAGTGGAGAAGGATCTTCTCAATAATTTTAGACTAAAAATCACTATGATTTCCGCATTTACCAACACTTGGAAGATCCCCGAACTGCGCGATCGCATTCTCTTCACTATGGCCATGATCGTGATCGTGCGTCTCGGTGTTCACCTTCCGATTCCGGGCGTGAACATGGACGTGATCCGCGAATATCTCGAAATCCTCAAGAAGGATAACGAGGACGGCACCGGTGGTGGGGTCGGTGCGATCTTGAACGTTTTCTCAGGTGGTGGTCTCACCAGTATGGGCCTCTTTGCCCTCGGCATCATGCCCTACATTTCCGCATCGATTATGATGCAGCTCCTCAGTGCGGTGGTTCCCAAGTTGGCTCGCCTTAAGAAAGAGGACGGTGGTCAGCAGAAGATTAATCAATGGACACGCTTTGTGACCATTGCGATTGCGGCGATTCAGGGCTTCTTCCTCGCGAAGTCGCTTGAGAATCCGGAGAGTAATCCGCTCTTGACTGGAATTGGCCGTGCCATTGCCAATACGGGTCAAGATCTCGTTCCGGCTTTTGGAGGGGGCTTTGTTGCTCAAACGGTTCTCATCATTATCGCGGGCACCTTGTTCCTGATGTGGATCGGTGACCAGATCACTGAGCGAGGCATTGGTAATGGAGTTTCCCTCATCATCTCGGTGAACATTATCTCGGCCCTTCCTGGCGTGATTGTGCAGCTTTGGGACAACTTCGTGGTTGAGCGTTCTAGCCCTTTCAGCCCGCTCTTGATTGTATTCTTGGTGGTTCTCTTCCTCTTTGTGATCGCAGCGGTCATTGCAGTGACGCAGGGACAGCGAAGGATCGCGGTGCAATACGCGCGTCGTGTGGCAGGTCGCCGTGAGATGTCCGGTGGCACGCAGTATCTTCCGCTGAAGGTGAACTACGCCGGAGTCATGCCTGTGATTTTTGCTACGGCCATTCTCCAGCTTCCGACTCAGCTCTTGAGCCAGATGACGGATGCCTCATGGGTGCGGACGATGAGTGAGATTCTTTCGGCAAATGGCCCTTGGTTCTATCTCATCTCAGGTTTGATGATCTTCTTCTTCAGCTTCTTTTGGGTTGCGACGATGTTCCAGCCTTCTGAAGTGGCCGAGAACTTGAAAAGGGGAGGTGGTTACATTCCCGGAGTGCGTCCCGGAAAGCCCACTTCTGATTTCTTAGACTACACCATGACTCGCCTGACCTTTGCGGGGGCTCTTTTCCTGACGCTCATTTTCATGATGCCTTTCTTCATCGGAATCATGCTGGGCTTAGGTGCGAATAACCTTGTGACTTCTTTCTTTGGTGGCACGAGTCTTCTGATTTTAGTCGGAGTTCTCTTAGATATGATGCGACAGATTGAGACTCATCTCTTGCAGCGCCAATATGACGGCTTCCTCCGTAAGGGTAAGATCAAGGGCCGTCAGCAGCGCCAGATTTCTGGGGCGCAGGCGTCTAGCTCCTCGATTGTTTATCTCTGGGTGACTTTAGCGGTGATCGTTCTCGTTGCAGTGGTGGCGATTATCAGTCAGTAAGTTTTTGCGATGTCTCCTCGCTCTGTCGTTTTTCTCGGTCCACCAGCGTCGGGGAAGGGGACTCAAGGTCGCCGTTTAGCGGAGGAGAGGGGCCTAGCCTATCTCTCGACTGGTGCGCTTTTAAGGGGGGCTCTGCGTGATGATACCGCTCTTGGCAAGCAGGCGCGGCCATTCTTAGAACGCGGAGAGTTTGTTGCGGATGAGATTATGGTTCCCATGGTCTTGGAGTGGGTGGCTCAGCAGGAGAATGGATGTTTGCTTGATGGTTTTCCACGCACGGTTCCGCAGGCTGAGGCGCTAGATGAGGCGCTGGAGCAGAAGGCTCAGGCCATTATCCTTCATGTTCCTGATGAGGAGTTACGACGGCGCGTGGCTTGCCGTTTGGAGTGTGAGAAGTGTCACCGAGTCGCAGGACAGGGGGAGGGGGAAGGCGAGGAATGCCCGAGATGCCCGAGATGCGGGGGCCGATTGGCTCAGCGAGCAGATGATGCCTCGGCGAATTTTGAAAATCGCCTCCAAGAATACCGTCGCCTCGTGATCCCAACGATCAGCTACTATTGTCGCTTGGGGCGTGCGCGCATCGTGAATGGCAC
>CALDZJ010000093.1 GCA_937944055.1 uncultured Verrucomicrobiales bacterium
TGAGCTTCCTCGATAATGGTGATGCTGGCCCGGTCAGCGAGTTTTTTCACCGCATCGACAAAGGGGAGATTTTCATACTCCATGAGGAAGGAAATGGCGTTCCCGCCCTCTCCGCAACCGAAGCATTTATAGTATTGCCCCGCTTGGTTAATGTTGAAGGAGGCCGTTTTTTCCCCGTGAAAGGGGCAGTTGATTTTGTAGTTCCCGCCCGAGCGCTGGAGCGGGAAATAGGAGCCGATGAGATCGACAATATCCGTCGCTTGGAGGATTTGTTCGATCGTTTCTGGAGGAATGCGGCCCACGGCAGGATTGTGAATCGGATGGTTGGACTTCGCCAGCTTTGGGTTAAGATGCCCGCATGAAAACGCTATTTTTCTTCCTTCTGCTGAGTCTGGGAGCCCTCTTTGGGCAGGATCAGAGGGCTTTGGGTAAATCGGAAGAGGCCAGTTACGAGGGGAAGATTGTGAGGATCACGGTGGATGAAAAGGATCTTTCGATTGGCGCGAGCTTCAAGTTCATGGAGCGGACCTTAGATCGGGTGAAGGATGAGGGGGCCAAGGCGGTCATTTTTGATCTCGATACCCCTGGCGGACTGGCTTTTCCGACGAAGGAGCTAATGACGAAGTTGGCGGAGTTGGAGATTCCCACGATCACTTTTGTGAATTCTGAGGCGAGTAGCGCGGGGTCTTTTATCGCGATTTCGACTGATCGAATTTACATGACGCCGGGCTCCAACATTGGCTCTTCCGCGATTGTGAGCGGAGGTGGCCAGAAGATCGATCCGGTGATGCGGGCGAAGCTTGAGAGCTTCTTCGGGTCTCACGTTCGTTACATTGCGGAGAAGAAGGGACATCGTCCGGAAGTGATTGAGGCCATGATGTTCCTGAGCGATGAGGAACGGGTGGTGGGAGATGTCGTGGTGAAGCCGGGGAGTTTGTTGAACTTAAATTCGACGGAAGCCACGAAGTTGATGGATAGCGGCCCACTGTTGGCAAAGGCCGAGTTGAAGGAATTAGAGGACGTTTTAAAAGCGGAGGGATGGAGTTCGGATGATCTTGTGACTGCTGAGCCGAGTGGCTTCGAGCGTGTCGCTTGGTGGGTGGCGAGTGTTTCTGGGTTGCTGATTATGCTGGGGCTCGCAGGGGGATACTTTGAGTTAAAGACACCTGGGTTTGGACTGGGCGGGATCGTCTCGATCGTGGCTTTCTCCATTTTCTTCTTTGGAAATTATGTGGCGGGGAACATGGCAGGTTATGAACTTGCGGCCATTTTTGCGCTGGGCTTGATTCTGATCGCGGTGGAAATCTTCGTCATTCCGGGCTTCGGGGTGGCCGGGATTACAGGCTTATTGATGGTGGTGGGAGCGCTTGCTTTCTCGATGGTGGATGGGGTGGAGTGGCAAAAATATCAATGGGGTGGCACTGGGGTGTCTGAGCTGCTCAGCGCGATGGCTGGGCCAGCGATGCAATTGGTTTTCGGAATCTTTGGCTCACTGATTCTTCTTTTCCTGATGATGAAGTTCCTCCCGAAGGTGAAATTCATCGATGATCGGATGCTCCCCAGTTCTCTCAATGCAGGAACGGGAATGGAGACTCAAGATCGCGCGGGGATGACCGGCGTCGCTAGGACGGACCTCAAGCCATCAGGTAAAGTTGAAGTCGATGGCCAGATTTTGGAAGTCATGACCGAGGGACAATACATCACCAAGGGTGACGCGGTGCGGATCGTTTCAGAAGATGGAATGGGAATCGTGGTGAAGAAGATTCCGAGCTGAATTTATTGAAAGTAGTTCACGCCCGCTTTGAAGAGGGGTTGGTGGAGATTGCCGGTGATGTTTTGGCCGACGTCGGGGCCGCGACGCTCGCTGTGGCCCATTTTACCGAGGACCCGGCCGCAGGGGCTGGTGATGCCTTCGATGGCATGAATGGAGCCGTTCGGATTAAACTCTGGGTTCATCGAGGGGACTCCATCGAAGTCGGTGTATTGTGTGGCGATTTGACCAGCGGCGGCGAGTTTTTGAACGTCTTCTGTGCTGGCGTAGAATTTTCCTTCGCCGTGAGAGAAGGGGATGTTGTGAAGGTCGTTAATCTTGGTGCCAGCGAGCCAAGGCGAGAGGTTCGAGGCGATGCGGGTGGTGGCGTAGCGGGCAATGTGGCGGCCGATGTCGTTGTGAGCGAGAGTTGGCGCGCCTGGTTGAGGATCGCGGATTTCGCCATAGGGGACGAGGCCGGTTTTGACGAGGGCTTGGAAGCCATTACAGATCCCGAGGATGAGTCCATCGCGATTCTTGAGGAGGTCCATCACGGCGTCAGCGACTTCTGGATTACGCAGAATGGTGGCGATGAATTTTCCGGAGCCGGCGGGCTCGTCACCTGCCGAGAAACCGCCGGGGAGCATGAGGATCTGGGATTCGCGGATGTGCGCGGCGAGGGTCTGGATAGATTCCTCGACGGCTTGAGGGGTGAGGTTGCGGAAGACCTCGATATGAGCCGAGCCACCGGCTTCGTTGAAGGCCTTGGCGGAGTCGTATTCTGAGTTGGTGCCGGGGAAAGCTGGGATGAGGACCTTGGGCTTTCCGGAGATGCTGGGGCCTTTGCTTTCGACCGGAGGGTAGGTGAAGTTCGCGGCTTCGCTGGTGGAAGGTTCGGCCGTTTCTGGGTAGATGTCCGCGAGTGCTTCGCTCCAGTTTTCGTGAAGGGAAGCAAGGTCGTGATTGAGATCGCCGATTTGAATGCTGGGGTCTGCGTGGGTTTTCCCGATGACGGTGGCGTAAGGGAGTTCGCTTTCGGATTCGACAAGAAAGCAGAGGAAGCGTTCTTGGTAGAGGTCAATCTCAGTCTCGATGACGGCTCCGATCGTGTTTCCAAATGCCATTTTGCTCAGGCCGGTGGCGATGCCGCCGTGATCGAGGGTGTGGATCGCGAGGGGTTGATCGGCGTGAAGTTGATCGGCGATTTCCTTGAGCTTGGAAAAGTCAGGAAGCTGGTTTTCGTCGCGGGGGATCTCGATGAAAGAGATGAGAGAGTCGGTCTTTTTGAACTCGGGTGAGATGACGTGATTTGTGTTTCCGGGGGCCACCGCGAAGGAGACGAGGGTGGGTGGGACGTCGATGTCGTTAAAGGTTCCAGACATCGAGTCCTTGCCGCCGATTGCGCCGAGGCGGAGTTCGTGCTGAGCTTTGAAGGCGCCGAGGAGGGCTGCGAAGGGGAGGCCCCAGCGAGCGGGGTCGTCGCCAAGTTTAGGGAAGTATTCTTGAAGAGTCAGACGGATGTCGCTGAGTTTTGCACCGGAGGCGACGGCGCGGCAGACGGATTCGGTGACGGCGTAGGCGGCTCCATGGAAGGGTGACCAGGTGGCGATGTTGGGATTAAAGCCCCATGACATGTGAGTGCAGACCGTGCTGTGGCCATCGAGGAAAGGAAGGGTGGCGACCATCGCATCGACGGGAGTGCGCTGGTGCTTGCCACCGAAGGGAGCGAGGACAGTTCCTGCGCCGACAGAGGAGTCGAACATTTCGCCGAGGCCTTTTTGGGAGGCGATGTTGAGGTCGGAGAGGGCTTCAGGAATGCTCTCGAAAGCAGTGCAAGCGAGGGGGCTTTCTGAGCCTAGGTTTTCGACGTGGACGGTCGCTTCTTGCTGGACGCCATTGGTGTCTAGGAATTCGCGCGAGAGGTCGACGATGGTTTTGCCGCGCCACTTCATGCGGAGTCGTCCGGTGTCAGTGACGGTGGCGACGTGGACGCATTCGAGATTTTCCTTATCTGATTCGGCGATGAAGTAGTCGGCTTCGGACGGGTCGACACAGATCGCCATGCGTTCTTGGGACTCCGAGATGGCGAGTTCGGTTCCGTCGAGTCCGTCGTATTTTTTAGGAACGGCATCGAGGTCGAGGTCGAGGCTTTCGGCAATTTCGCCGATCGCTACGGAGACTCCGCCTGCTCCGAAGTCATTACAGATTTTGATTTTCGGAGCGAGTTCTGGGTTGCGGAAGAGTCGTTGGATTTTGCGCTCGGTGGGAGCGTCGCCTTTTTGCACTTCGGCTGAGTTGTCGAGGGCGTCATCGCTGTGTTCTTTGGAGGAGCCGGTGGCACCGCCAACGCCATCGCGCCCGGTGCGTCCGCCGATGAGGAGGATGAAGTCGCCAGTGTCGGGGCCTCCGCGGAAGACATTTTTCCGAGGCGAGGCGGAGACGACGGCTCCGATTTCCATGCGCTTGGCGGCGTAGTTAGGGTGGTAAATTTCGGAGACCTTACCTGTGGCGAGACCGATTTGATTTCCGTAGGAAGAATAGCCGAGAGCGGATTCTTGGCAGATTTTACGCTGGGGGAGTTTGCCGGGGATGGTCTCGCTGTAAGGAGTGCGTGGGTCGGCAGCTCCGGTGACACGCATCGCTTGATAGACGTAGGAGCGGCCGGAAAGAGGGTCGCGAATGCAGCCGCCGAGGCAGGTGGCGGCACCGCCGAAGGGCTCGATTTCGGTGGGGTGATTATGGGTCTCGTTTTTGAATTGGACGAGCCATTCTTCACCGTCGTCTGCTTTGACAACAATCGAGGCGGCGTTGATTTCGTTCGAGATTTCGACGTTGTCGAGTTCGCCCGTTTTGCGGAGTTCCTTCATGCCCATGAGGGCGATGTCCATGAGCGAGATGGCGCGATCGGTGTCGGGTCCGTAGACTTCGTTCCGGGTTTGGAGATAGGTTTGATAGGTATCTTCGATGACCTCGGTTCCTTCATCGAAGGTGACCTTGGCAATTTTTGACATGAAGGTGGTGTGACGGCAGTGGTCCGACCAATAGGTGTCGAGCATGCGGAGCTCGGTGATGGTGGGTTCGCGGCCTTCGGCTAAGAAATATTTTTGTGTGTGAACGAGGTCGGCGGTCGACATGGCGAGGCCGAGTTCACTGCGGAAAGCGTCGAAGTCGGCTTCGGTCTTCGTGTTGAAACCGGTGAGGATGGCTACGTCTGGGGGGACAGGGCTGGTTTGGCGCTTGGAAAGCGCTGCCACGGAGACCTCGTGTGAGTCGACGGGGTTTATGAGGTATTTTTTGATTTCGGTGAGTTCGCTGGCTGAGATGTTGCCTTTGAGGATGATGATGCGGGCGGAGGAGACGAAGGGGCGGTCTTTTCCCGTGAGGATCTGGACACATTGGGCGGCGGAGTCGGCGCGTTGGTCGAACTGGCCGGGGAGGAACTCGATGGCGAAGGCGGCTTCGTCTGCCTCGAGGGAAAGTTCCGTGGTAGAGGTCTCGACCTGAGGTTCCGAGAGAATGAGCTGGGAGGCTTTGGTGAATTC
>CALDZJ010000094.1 GCA_937944055.1 uncultured Verrucomicrobiales bacterium
AGCTTTGATCAAGGTATTGGTAGGTGTAGATCTGGGCGTTGCGGTCATTGGTGACTGTCTCGAGGCGGCCTGCGTGGTCATAGGTGTAGCTGCTTCCGTATAAGGGGGCGGCATCCGGCTGAGGGGTGATTCTGCAAAACTCATACTAATGCACATAATATATTTTTTCCTTACTTTTTCTGTGCCATATCTATTATTCGTAAAGCTCTGCTTAGCGCTCTCATCCCCCAGCATCGCAATCTCATAAAGCCTCATGAAACCCACCCTCCTAACAATCCTCGCCGCTCTCAGCTGGACTCTCAGCCACCCGCTCCCCGCCATCCCCCTTTTCAAAAACTCCGTCGTTTCCAACGACCTCGAATTCATCCGCAGCGATGACCCCTCCTCCTTTAAATCCTTTAAAAAAATCGGAAGAGACCGCAAGGAAATGCCCGATCGGCGCAGCGACCAACTCATCGATGAACAAGCCCACATCTTTGAGATTCTCTTCAACGATCAGATCAAAACCGAAATCTGGGCCCACCAATCCTTCACCGACCAAAAAGAGCTAGAGCAACTCATCACCCTCATCTCTCAAGCCCTCGGAAAACTCCCTAAATTCATGCGCCAAACCCTCTCCCACGTCGTCCTCCATCAAGGGGATGAACTCGCCTTCGGTGAAGAAATTGGCCGCTTCTTCGTCCTCTACTCAGACAACATTCGCAAACGGGTCAAAACCCACGATCTCGAGGAAACCGTCTTCCATGAAGCCGTCCACGCCACACTCGAGAAAGAACATGCCAAAAACCCCCTCTGGCTCACCGCCCAAAAGAAAGATGGCGAATTCATCACCGAATACGCCGCACGACTTCCCCTGAAAGAAGATCTCCCAGAATCCGCCCTCTTCGCTTATACCATCCTTAAACACCCCGGACGCCTCCCCGCCGAAACCGAAAAAGCGATCCGCCAACTCATCCCACACCGCCTCGCCTACTTTCAAACCCTCTTCACCCCACCCCTCAACCTCAAAAAAAATGCACGATGACCAATTCTTTCAAAAGAACTCCATCCAGCATCACCTTGCCTCCATCTTTGATGATCTCCCCGGCTTCATCTACTTCGTCAAAGACCGCGACCTCCGCTACGTCGCCTACAACCCCCGCCTCTGCGAGATCTTTGAATCAAAGCACATCCTCGGTAAAAAGGACGATGACTTCATCCCCCCGCACATCCTAGAAGACATCCGGAAGGACTATCTCCGCATCCTCGAAACCGGCCAATCCATCATCAACCGGATCGAGCTCGTCCCCCGGGGCAGCGGCTTCGTCGACTGGTCCACCACCACCAAAAAGCCCCTCCTAAATACCGCCGGAACGATCTGCGGCATCATCGGCATCACCCGCCCCTTCGACCAAGGCACCACCTCACTCACCCTGAATGACGAACTCGGCACCGCCCTCACCCTCCTCCACCAAAACTACCGTGATAACATCCCCATCATCCAGCTCGCCCAAGCCGCCAACCTCTCCCTCTCCAGCTTCCTGCGGAAATTCAAAGCCACCTTCGGCATGACTCCTAAGTCATACCTCCGGCACCTCCGCGTCCAAGAAGCCTCCCACCTCATCGTCCGCACCACTCAAACCTTCGCCGAAATCAGCCACCACTGCGGCTTCGCCGACCAAGCCCACTTCTCCCGAGAATTCTCCCGCATTCTCAAAGAGCCCCCCTCCGCCTACCGCGCTCGCTACCGCCTCTGAAGAAAAAGAACAGCGCCCCTCCGCGCCCCCACCACAGAACTCTCCTCACAAGCCCCAAACACCCCGCTTTGACGAATTTATTCAAAAAACACCTCATTTTATTCAAGACACCCACCCCTCAATGATCTATCCCTACATCCATGAAAACGGTCGCCATTCTAGCAACGCTCGACACCAAAGCGGATGAAGCAAACTTCATGCGCCAGGAAATCGAAGCCCTCGGTGGCAAGGCCCTCCTCATCGATCTCTCCCTCGTCGGCGACTCAGACCTCCAAGCAGACATCTCTAAACAAGAAGTCATCAGCGCTGGAGGAGGCGAGCTTGACCAGCTCCTCATCAAACCAAACCGCGAACAGTCAAACCCCTTCATCGTCGCCGGAGCCACCAAAGTCCTCCAAGAACTACAAGAATCTGGTAAAATCCACGCCGCCGTCTCCCTCGGAGGCACCCAAGGCACCTCCACCTGCGCACCCATCCTCCAAGCCCTCCCCTATGGCTTCCCGAAAGTCATGCTCTCCACCGCCGCCTCTGGCGACACCTCACCCTTCGTCGGCATCAAGGACATCACCATGATGTTCGCCGTCTCAGACATCCTCGGCCTCAACGTCTTCTCCCGTAAAATCCTCGCCAACGCCGCCGCCGCCGCATGGGGCATGGCCCAATCTGAACAAAGCATCACCAAATCCACCGCCAAAGGAGTCATTGGCATGTCCAACCTCGGCGTCCTCACCCAAGGCGCCATGCACGCCATCGACCTCTTTGAAAAAGCAGGCTACGAAGTCATCACCTTCCACGCCATTGGCGCCGGGGGTGACGCCATGGAACAAATGATGAAAGAAGGCATCATCAATGCCGTCTTCGACTACGGCCTCGGAGAAATCGCTGACGGCGTCTTCGGCGTCCTCCGCGCAGGTGGCCCTGATCGACTCACCATCGCTGGTCAACTTGGCCTCCCCCAAGTCATCGTCCCCGGTGGCTCGGAGCACCTTGGCATCCTCGTCAACGAACCCTCCAAAGTTCCTGCCGGATACGAAAACCACCAAATCACCTGGCACTCCCCCTACGTCTTCGTCCCTCGCCTTAATGCCGAAGAACAAGACCGCGTCGCCCAGTCCATCGGCGAGAAGCTCGCTCACTCCACCAAAGACACCCTCTTCATCATGCCCCTCAAAGGCGTCTCTAGCTACTCCGCTGAAGGCGGTGAACTCTACAACCCCGACCTCGACGCCGCCTACTGGGACTCGCTCCAAAAGCACCTTCCAAAAACCATCGAAATCGAATCAATGGACCTCACCGCCCAAGACCACGCCCTCGTCGAGCGCGCCGTCACCTACCTCATCAACAAGCTCGAATCCTAAAAGGAGCCGTGGCGCCCCCGCCACTTCTCAACCCAAGCCCCTCAACCCAAGCCCCTCACCCAAGCCCCTCAACCAAGCCCTCACCCAAGCCCCTCAACCAAGCCCATTCGTTCATTCGTTCATTCGTTCATTCGTTCACCCGTTCATTCGTTCATTCGTTCATTCCAAAACTTTTTCCAAAAACAAAACCCAACTAATTAACTAAAACCAAATCACCACCATGGCTGACTTAGACGACATCAGAGACGGAGACAACTTCGGTCTCAACACACCCGCCGACACCTCAAAATTCTACCTCAAAGGCATGAACAGCGCCTCCTGGGGACTCAAGAACCGCATGTCTCGCATCTTCAACCCCAAGTCTGGACGCACCGTCATGCTTGCCTTCGACCACGGCTTCCTCATGGGACCCACCTCTGGTCTTGAGCGCATCGACCTCAACATCGCCCCACTTGCTGAAGAAGCTGACTGCCTCATGGGTTGCCGCGGCATGATCCGCACCAGCATTCCTGCGGAAAACACCAAGCCCATCTGCCTCCGCACCGACACCGGCACCACCATCCTCACCGAGATGAACCACAACGTCCTCATCTCTGAAGAAGACGCCGTCTCCATGAACGTCTCCGCCATGGCCGCCATGCTCGCCATCGGTGATGCCGATACTGAAGCATCCACCATCGCCAACTTCTCTCGCCTCGTCGACATCGGCAACAAATACAGCATCCCCGTCATGGGAGTCACCGCTGTTGGTAAAGACATGGCTCGCGATTCCCGCTACTTCGGCCTCGCCTCCCGCGTTTGTGCTGAGAACGGCGCCTCCATCGTCAAAACCTACTACACCGAAGGCTTCGAAAACGTCGTCGCCGCCTGCCCCGTCCCCGTCGTCATCGCCGGTGGTAAAAAGCTTCCTGAGCTCGAGGCGCTCGAACTCTGCTACAACGCCATCCAGTGCGGTGCATCCGGAGTCGACATGGGCCGTAACGTCTTCCAGTCCGACAAGCCCCTCGCCATGATGCGTGCCGTCAAGGAAGTCGTCCACAACGGCGCCAAGCCCGCCGAAGCGATCGAAATCTACAACGCTGGCTAAGCGTGGCGGCGGCTTCCATCCGCCAAGCCAATCATCAAAACCCCGAGCCTAAAAACAAGGCTCGGGGTTTTTTCCTCTAAAAAAACTTCGCGCCTTAGCGCCTTAGCGGTTCAAATCCCCGCAACCATTTTCACTACCATGACACGCGCCGAAAAAATCGACCTCATCCGCTCTCGCCCCCAACTCTCCGTCGCCACCCTCAGCCACGACATGGGCAATCAAAACGCCGCCCTCCAAATCCTTAAAGAGAACGACGTCCACCTCCTCCACTTCGACGTCATGGACGGCAACATCTGGCCGAACATCACCGTTGGCTCACCCTTCGTCGCCGGACTCGAAACCGAGCTCCTCAAAGACGTCCACCTCCTCATCAACAAACCCAAGCAACACATCGACGCCTTCGCCAAAGCCGGTGCCGACCTCATCTCCTTCTCCGTCGAATACACCGCTCACATCGATGACACCCTCGCCCGCATCAGCGCGCACGAGGACATCGTCCGCGGCGTCTCCCTCAACCCCGGCACCGCCCCCAGCTTCATCAAAAAATACCTCGACCAGATCGACTACGTCCTCCTCCTCGGAGTCGGCCCCTACTCCGGCAAAGAACTCTTCCTCGACGACATCCCCGCCAAGATCAAAACCCTCCTCGAATGGAAACCCGAGCTCCTCATCTGCGTCGATGGTGGCGTCAATAAAGACACCATCCCCCAAATCGCCGCCATGAAGCCCCACTTCGTCGTCTCCGGCTCCGCCATCTTCAACAACGAGGACCCCATCGAAAACCTCGCCTTCTTCAACAAAGCCATCGGAGCAAAATCCTAAATTCTAAACCTCAAAAAACTTAGCGCCTTCGCCTCTTAGCGGTTCAACACCCCCTCAACCAAGAACTCAAAAACCTCCGCGTCTCTCTGCGACCTCCGCGACTCTGCGGTAGAAAACACCTCAACCAAGCCTTCTCTTTCCAAATCAAAAGCCTCTGCTGCTTTGCTGCTTTGCGTGAGACCCCATCGAAAACCTCAAGTTCTTCCAAGACGCCCTCAATCAAAAATCCTAATCTCTAAATTAGGAAACCCTAAACTGCCCATCGCAGATTGCTTCTTCCACAACCGAGTCCCTCAATAACTTCTTAACCAAGTAACCAATCACCATGTCTGACCAAATCCACGCTAACAAAATCGCCATCGTCACCGGAGCCTGCGGAGGCATCGGCCGCGCCACCGCCGAACGTCTCCGTAACGACGGAGCCACCGTCGTCGGCCTCGACATCAACCCCGACGTCGTCACCAACCTCACCGGCGAGCGCCTCACCGGAGCCATCTGCGACATCTCAGATGACGCCGCCCTCAAAGCCGCCGTTGATAAAGTCATCGCCGACCACGGCGGGCTCGACATCATCGTCGCCAACGCTGGCATCTTCAAATCTGGCGAATACATCGACGCCGAGACCGACTCCTGGGACCTCCACCTCAAGATCAACCTCACCGCCACCCAACGCTTCCTAAAATACTCCATCCCCGCCCTCAAAAAGAGCGATAAACAGGCAAGCATCATCATCATCGGCTCACGGAACTTCGCCGCTCCCGGACCAGGCGCCTCCGCCTACTCCGTCACCAAAGCCGGCGTCACCCAACTCGCCCGCGTCGCCGCCCTAGAGCTCGCCGAATTTGGAATCCGCGTCAACATCCTCCACCCCGATGCCGTCTTCGACACCGAAATTTGGACCGATGAAGCCCTCGAAAAATCCGCCAAGCGCTACGGCATGACCGTCGAGGAATACAAAACCAAAAACCTCCTCCGCGCCGAAATCACCTCCCCCGGCGTCGCCGCCATGGTCAGCCAAGTCGCCGGCCCCGTCTTCTACGCCACCACCGGCGCCCAGATCCCCATCGACGGCGGCAACGACCGCGTGATCTAAATCATCATCCAAAAAACTTCCCTCAAAAAGCCCCGCGCTCCTCCCAAGCGCCGGGCTTTTTTTCTCACAACTTCTCCCCCTCCCCCCCCCTAAGCTTAACCCCGCAGAACTTACAGCCCTGCCGCTCCCCTTCGATCCCCCTGCATCATCGATTGGCATAGAATTCTTCCTGCCACCCAGAACCCATCATACGAAGCTGCTAAAAAAAACTTTTCCATGCTAATCTCTCCCTGTGGGAAAGACTTTACCGCAAAGAATCGGAGGGAAGAGCCTCCTCTTTCTAGCTCTCCTCGTCTTAATTTTACTCGGCACGATCTGGCCTTCCATAAAAAAGGCACAAACTGCTGGGAAACGCACCTCCGGGCTCTCTCACTGCAAAGCTCTCGCCGGCGCACTCTTCACTTTTAAAACCGAATTCGGCGACTACCCCTGCCCCAGAACTCGGGACCTCCTCATCTCAGAAGGTGCCAGAAATCTCCGCATTGGAACCGATGCTAACTCATACCTCGCTCAGCTCATCGTGAGCGGAACTATTGACTCTGAGAGATACTTCTACTGTGAGCTTGGTAAGGGATACCATCAAGGAGACGGTAAAATAGAGGCCCCCACAGATCTCCTTGCCCCGGGCGAAAACAGCTATGCCTACGTCATGAACAAAGAAGAAGCGCCCCTCCGCCAAACTAAAAACCACACCCCCATTATCATGGCCCCGATCGTTTCTGGAGACTCAGTGCCCACCTTCGACCCTACTCCATTTGATCATTACTACATTTATGGCGCGGTCGATGGCTCCGCAAAAATCGGCAAAATCAGCCAGACTGGGCTCCCGCTCTCAAAAGGACACCCCCACCTCTTCTCGACTGAAGAAAATTCCCTCTTCGAAAATCAATCCCCCGATGTGAAAATCCCAATCCGCAAATACTAATATACGGAAGAGAAAACCTCCAAGACACCCTCCGTTGGCCAAAATCCTATTTGCTCAATGAAAGATCTCTGTCAGCTTAAGGCGGATCTATGGATGAACTTACTACGGAACTCAAACTCAATGAGGGCGCCTTCATGCCCTATCCGGTCTCGACCCTGAGCCCCAAGATCATCCCAAATGACCTCTCCACCTTTAAGTCACGCGGCATCTCCCAAGTAGAACGTGACCTCCAACAAAAGCTCATTCAAATGCGTGAGGAATACATCGCCACCATCGAGCACTTTAACTGGAACAAGCTGGTTTACGAGGCAGACATCAACTTCGAGCCCACCATCGGGGAAATTTATCACCTCTATCGCATTCGTGGAAAAAACACCCTATCAATGATCGGCCCGGATCAATGGCCCCACCCCCATCTCGCCAGCTTCCGGCTAGACCTCGATCGGCAATGGAAGCTCATCGAAGCCAGCGTGGAAGGACGCTCGCTTTTTAGCGATGAGCACGCTACAGATCCCATAACCTAAGCATGATTCACCCCACCGCGATCATTTCCCCTGACGCCCAACTCGGCAGCGATATCGAGATCGGCCCCTACTGCGTCATCGAGGCGAACGTCATCCTTGGCGACCGCTGTAAACTTCACTCCCACGTTGTCATCCACGGCCATAGCCAGCTCGGAACGGATAACGAATTCTTCCCCTTCGCCGCCATCGGCACCAAATCGCAGGACCTAAAATACCTCGGCGAGCCCACCGCCCTCGTGATCGGCGATCACAATGTCTTCCGCGAAAACGTCACGGTGCATCGCGGCACTCTAGATGGCTCACCCACCCGCCTTGGCTCGCATAACCTCTGCCTCGCCTACTCCCACATCGCGCATGATTGCCAAGTCGGCAACCACATCATCCTCTCAAATAATGGCACCCTCGCAGGTCATGTCGAAGTCGCTGATTACGCCATCATCTCAGGGCTCAGCGCCGTCCATCAATTCTGCCGCGTGGGCGCCCACTCCATCACCGGAGGGCTCGCTAAAATCACCCAAGACATTCCCCCCTTCATGATCGCAGATGGGAACCCCGCCGCCGTTCGCGGAATTAATAAAATCGGCCTCCAACGCCGTGGCTTCAGCGAGCAAGACACCCGCGCTCTCCGCAGCGCTTACAAAAAACTCTTCCTTAAAAAAGACGGCAACCTAAGCGAGCTCATCGCCGATTTAGACGAGGATTTGAAAAAAAATCCCCAAGTCGCAACTCTGCTCAAGTTCATCGCAGACTCCGAACGTGGCGTCACCCGCTAGCTTCATTTCTCTTTCAGGAACTCGATTCCTAATAAACATAGATCATCATCGAAGGAATCGCCCGCTGAAAACTCGCGCGCCGCCTTCACCACCTCATCAAGGGCCGCTCCCCCGCCACGCGTCTTCTCCAGCGCATCTTGTAATCTTTCCATCCCAAATTCCTCGCCGCTCCCGTTGAGCACCTCGAACACTCCATCAGTGAAAGCGAGAATCCCACTCAAGCCTTCCAGCGGAATCGAAATCTCACGGAATTGAAAATCAGGCACCACGCCCAGCGCCGGCCCCTTCATCTGCTGCTCCACCTCTAAGGGCTGCACCTCAGCATTACGGCGAACAAGAGGATTCGGATGCCCCGCTGAGGCAAAACGAATCTCCCCCGCCCCTAAATCAACCACCCCATAAACCGCTGTCGCAAAAATCATCTGAGAAGCCCGCTCCAACAAATGACAAAGCCCATCATTTAAGCCCGTCAAAAACTCTCCGGCCTGCGCCCCTAGCGGCTCATGCTGCTTCTCAATCAAGCCGCGCAACATCGAGACGATCAAGGCTGAGCGCACCCCATGCCCCATCACATCACAGATGAAAAAACCCGCCATCCCATCACCAAGCGGCAGGACTTCAAAGAAATCTCCCGCCAGCTTCGAGGCCGGTTGATAGCGATGATGAAAACGCGCCTTCTTCCCCCCTAAATGAATCGAGGGAATCTCACTCGGTAAAGCAGCCTGCTGGATCTCGCGCGCAAGATTCAGCTGATCCTCCATCGACTCATTCTGCCGCCCCAACACATAAGTAATCTGCTCCAGCTTGAGGCGCGTCTGCATCAGCGCAGTGACATCCGATGACACCCCGAAGGTCCCACGCAGCGTCCCATCCGTATGATACCAAGGATACTTGGAAGTGACACTCCAAGTAGAAAGCTGATCCTTCCACGTAAGCTCCTCGATCTTCTGCTCGATCGGAGCCCCACTCTCCATGATCTTTTTCTCATCAGCCTCCGCACTCTCCACTAGCGAAGGATGAAGGAAATCCCGATTGTGCCTCCCCTCAACTTCCGCCGTAGAACTGGCCCCTACCAAATCAGCCATCCGTTGATTGACTAAGACGAAGTTCGATTCCAGGTCCTTAAAATACACAAAGACCGGGATGTTATCGATCACGAGACGCAGGAGATTGCGCTCCTCACTAATCTCACGATTCACCCCCTTTAGCTCACTCGCCACCCGCTTCAGCTCATTTTGCGCCTCCATCAGCTCCGTGACCTCATGGGTTAAACCGAAGGTCCCCAGAACTTCCCCACTCATCGAGAGCCAAACTTTCTTCGTCACTAGCACCCATGATTTCGTGCCGTCCTCCCATAGCTCATGCTCTAGGGTCTCCTCCTGACCCTGACCTGTTTCCATGATTTCTAGCTCCCGCGCCCGCGAGCAATCCGCATGCTCCGCATCAAAAAAATCATAATCCGTTTTTCCGATTAGCTCCTCCACCGACCTTAAGCCCATCCGATCCGCCGTCGCCACGTTCGCCCTCGCGAAGCGCGAATCACGATCCTTAAAATAGACATTCACCGGCGTACTATCGAGGACGATGTCGATCATGTTCCGCTCCTCAGCCAGCGCAATCTGGGCATTCTTACGCTGAGAAATATCGATCAAGCTCCCCACCATCCGGATCGTATTTCCAGCAGGATCACGCTCCGGCACCCCCCGCACCCGGAACCACTTCCACTCGCCGTCCTTCGTCCGGATCCTCGCCTCCGTCGCGAAGAATTTACCTCCGCGAAGAATCACACGATCCAGCTTTCTCTGAAATTGCCCATAATCCTCGGCATGCACATTCGCCTGCGCCGCCGCAAAGATATTCGGCGCTCCCACCAAACCGTATCCGAGAAACATCAGGAGGCGATTCGTGTAATAAATCTCCCCAGAACTCAGATCCCAATCCCAGATTCCCTCATTGGAGGCCTTTAAAGCCAGATCCAGTCTCTCGTCCTCTAAGTTCATGCCGTCAGGTCCCAACCGAGGAGACAGATCGCTTTTCGATATTCATCAGTCACACTAAACTTCACCACATCTTGCGCCACTCGCTCCATCACTTTTACGAGATTCCCCCCCCGCTCGATCGTTTCAATGAGGCGCGTTAGGCCGAACTCCTCGCCATCGGCATTGCAGGCTTTTTGCACACCACTGCTGAAGCAAATCATGCGCCGCAGCCCAGTGAGCGGAGCATTTACGGAACCGTATTCTGCCTCGTTGAGCGTCCCCAGAGCTGGGCCACTTGCCTCCTCTGGCGGGACTAACTGGCGAACCCCATCTTCAAAAACCACCACCGGGCAAAGCTGGCCCGCCATCGACACCTGAACCTCAGAAGAGGCCAAGTCAACCACGCCATAAAAGGCCGAGGCCTGAATCTCTAAGCCAGACTCCACGAACAAATGGGACATTCCTAAATTCAGCCCAGTTAAAAAAGACCCCGCATCACCCGCTGATGCGATCTCTTTTTCAATCAAGCCACGCAGCATTGATACGATCAAGGCAGAGCGCACTCCCTGCCCCATCACCTCACACACCAGGAAGCCCACCTTATCCGCCCCCATCGGCATGACCTCAAAAAATTCACCCGTGAGATCCGGAGCCGCCTGATAATGACGCGCGAATTCTAAAGCCCTTCCACCTGAGGAAATCCTCGGGAATTGATCCGGCAAGAGGGCCAGCTGCACCTCACGCGCTAACTTCAACTCCGCAGCCATTTCACGGTTCTTCGCCTCGAAGGTCTCTGCGAGTTTTTCCAGCTTCTGCTGCGCTCGGATCAGATCAGAAACATCACTGGAGACCCCAAAGGTCCCCACAATCTCGCCCTCACTATCCCGCCACGGATACTTCGAGGTCATGACCCAAGTGTCACTGCGGCCGATCCACGTCTCCCGCTCAATCTCGCCCACTAGCGGCTCTCCCGTTTGCAAGATCCGGCTCTCATCCGCCTCAGTCTTAGCCCAATGATTTTCCGTAAAGAAATCCCGATCCGTCTGATCATAAAGATCCTCAGATCGCTCACAGCCATACCACTCCGTAAGTGCGCGGTTCGCAATCACGAACTGGTAGTCCCGGTTTTTAAAATAAACATTGAGAGGGACGCTATCGATGACCAGCCTCATGAGCTGCCGCTCCTCCTCCATCATCTTATTTTGAGCATCCAGCTGGCTCGCGATCCGCTCCTGCTCATTCTTCGTGCGGACCAGCTCTGAAACATCACTGGTGACTCCCTGAATACCCTTCACCTCGCCATCTCGACCGAGCCAAGGATGCTTCGTAGTCTTCACCCAAGTGTCCGGGCCATCCTCCCACCTCTCCTGTTCAATCTGATCCGTAAAGCCCTCCCGCGACTCCATGATTCTTAACTCATCTTCCCTCGTCGCACCGGCATGCTCTTCTTCGAAGAAATCACGATCCGTCTTACCCTCTAACTCCTCCGCACTCTCTAGCCCCATCTTTTGCGCCGTCGATAAATTCGCCATCACGAAGCGGGACTGCGTATCCTTAAAATAAACATTCATCGGGATGCTATCGATGAGCGTTTTGATAAGATGCCGTTCCTCAGCCAGCTCACGCTCCGCAATCATGCGCTTAGAAATATCAATGAGACTCCCAGCAATACGGACCACCTTCCCGAGCTTATCCCTCACCGGAGTGCCACGAACGCGGAACCACTTCCACCCCCACCTCGCGGTCCGCACCTTCGCCTCCACCGCAAAAAGATCCTCTCCTTCTTGTAAAACCCTCCGCAGGGCCTTCTCCACTAAGGCCGCAGATTCCTCATCCATATACTCCTCGCGCGCTTCAAAGAGGTGCGGCATCTCATTTTTACGATAGCCTAGAAAACGATGCACGCGGGGAGAGTAATAGATCGTCTTCTTAACAAGGTCCCAGTCCCAGATTCCCTCTTTCGAGGCCTGGAGAGCCATCTGAAGCCGGTCTTCTCTGCGAGTTCCCATCCTTGTTGAAGAACAAACACCACTTACTTCAGAGCCTCAACGCTAAAGCACGAGAATCCACCACGCTCACACCGAACAAGATCATCCCCTAAGAGCCACCATACTTTTCAGCATGCAGGGCCGCTGCCTGCTGCACCCACTGATCCCGCTCCACTCGCCCAGGAAAGGCCAGCCTCTCTGAGAAATCAGCGGCTTGCGCCTCGGTCCACAGCGCGATTTGCCGAAAGCGATAGAGACCAATCTCATGAAGCTTTCCTTCTAGAACTCCCGCCACTCCTTTGATCTTTTTAAGATCATCCACTTCCACAGGCCTCTCAGTGAAGAGAAGCCCATACTTAGGATCTACCTCCACGGACTCACCCTCGAAGAAATCTGACTGGATCAGCTCCGCTTTTTGAGCGGATTTTTCAGAACTCCGCGGAGAGAGTTCTGCCCCGGCTTGATTTTTCTGCGCCCTCTCAGGCATCGTGGATTCTTGTGTCTTATGAGAGATCCTTGAGAAACGCCTAGCGAGCTCATACTTCTTCTGAGAGGTGGATGAAAAATCAGCACTGAGTTGATCATACTCGGCGAGGACCTTCTCCAAACGCCGCCCCTCCTTACGCCAAATCACCCAAGCCAGAGCGAGACCCGCCAAAAAGAATAAGGCGACTGGAAAAAAGAGTGAGAGAAGATAAGGAATCTTCTCTAAATGTTCTAAAAGTGAAAGGGTGATCATGAAAGGAAGGGTGAGTCAGAGAATAGTCTAAGACTTAAGATTTTTTGGATTCCGGAAGCTCCGCGATAAGCTTGGCAAGATCGCGGTTCGTGCTTTCTAAAGTGGCCAGACTTTTACGCAGAGTCTCATTGCGCTGCTCGATCCGCTCTGAACGCGCCCGCTGGCCCCGCCAAAGCAGCCTTCCTAAAAAAAGCCCACAAAGAAAGATCAAGAGCCCCCCAATCAGATAAGTCTCCCAGGCATGAGTGTAGAAAAGATTTTGAGAGCTGAAAATGGTCATGGGATTTTTTTTGATCAGTGGCAAAGGGAAGACAAAGGGAAGATTTAGCGCTCCGTTTCTTTCGTCGGGAGTGTGAGAGAAATTTCCACTCGGCGACTTTTCCAAAGGTTCTTCTTGGCAGTCTTAGAAGTGTCCTCGCCGAAGTGCTTCACGCTAAGTCGCTCAGCTGGGACCCCTTCCTTAATTAACTGGTCCCGCACTGCCTCTGCTCGCTTTAAGGAAAGCCTCCGATTATAAGCCGCGTTTCCTCTTAAGTCAGCATACCCACCTACCGTGAGGCCTTGAGTGACATTTTTTGAGTTTAGAATGAGCCTCGCACTCTCCTTGATCTTCTTCTTTTCTCTCTCCTTAATCCAAGCTGAGGAACTCGCAAAGTAAACAGCCTTATCCTTCAGCCGCGAGATGAGCGCCTCCGCTTTCAGCGGGTTATTACGTGGCGTGTAGGAGGGGCCGCCCACTTTCTTCACGACTTTCAGATTGCTCGCTCGCTGAATTTCTTTTGGAAATTTTTCTATCTCGGCCTTCACCACATCGTAGTCAGAGCGCTCATCAAAGGTCGCCTCCGCAATGAAGCGATCGGGAAAGTAATGCACCTTCGCCATGCCCTTGGTCGTGGAGAGCAGCGCGGGAAGAAGCGTCTCTGGACTCTCAGACCACCAAGCCGGGAGAGGGCGGATTGCTAGGGTCGTTTTATTTTGTAAATAGACCCCTCGGGACTCACGTTGCACTAACCTGAGCAGGCGATCACGGGTGGCTGCGTCCGGCAACAAGCCGGTGACCACGATGTTTTCATGATTTCTCTCGAAGCCGAAGTCGACCGCTTGATAAGGCTGCACGAGAAGCTCGTTGACCGGGCTGATATCCGGCGAGGCCTCTGCCACTTTCGCCAGCACCGCCTCTTCCTGAGCGGCATCATCAAGGAGTCCGCCAATCTCGAACTCACTCGGAGACCAAACAAGTGATCCCTTTTCCGTAGCAGCCAAAAAATCGGGCGTAAAATCGCTCAGCTTCTCCTTGGCCACGATGCGGGACACCTCACTGCTCACCTCTAACATATTCTCGACCACTCGCTCCGCCTCACCTTCCTTCGCAGGCCTCGCTACAAGTTCTCCTAAAAATTCCCTCTCACTTTCATCTCTCACCACTCCCTTTAGAAGGACGGATTGATCTGCTCGTTCGACCAGCGAAAAGTAAGGAGGCTTCAGAACCCTATGCGACAATACCCGCTCTCCCACATAAAGACCCGCCACCGTATCGAGCTCGCGGAGCAGCTCTGCACGATCAAAATCACCACTCTCTTGTTCGCCAATTTCGATAAGATGGTGATTTTCAATCCTCAGTTCAGAAGGATCTAGCCCCTGCTCAAGAAGGATCGAGCGGACTTTTTGAGTCAAATCTTTCTCGATCCGCTCCTCATAGAGAGGTCTTGCGAAGATCGTGCAAAGAATCAACGGAATGAGAAAAAAGAGAAAACCTGCGAGTCGCTTCATAGATTGTGTGCTTGCCAAGGACCATCCACTTCGACGGTTCGCACAGGTTCATAAATCAATATAAAGGCGGTTCAATAATATAACGACTCCCTTTAGAAAGCTAACTTATAAAGGCATTCTACAAGATCACCTTTCTTGATGAATTGAGTTTCCTAACCTTATCCACGCTTTTTAGGAACCTCTTTCAGAAGCTTTTTTACCAATTTCTGATAAGTGTCACCATCGCCTCCGTGGAAGCGACCTGCCATATGATTATAGCGGAGCTTCCCAGTATGATCGAAGATGAGGTAGTAAGGCACATACTTGATCGGAGCCTTCGGGAAGGTGCTTTGAAACATCACCGAGGTGTTTTCCAGATCCTTCTTCCACCCATGTCTCGCCAAAGAAGCGAGTGTGCTTTCCTTAGTCCCACGCTGACAGTATGAGGCGATCATGTGGAAGGGTTCGTCCTTGAGCGATTTGGCCAAACTGACCATGCCCGGAGTGAGATTCTTACAGCCGATTCATCCACCCCAAATCACGAGGAGCGTGACCTTCCCCTTCATGGCAGCGGCCGAGCTCACTTCAGGGCCGGCCCAATGGTGACCCCAGCGGATGTCCTCAGCACTGCCTTCCACTTTCACATTATTTTGGGCAGCCCAAGTGGGCAGAACGGCGAGGGCGAGATAGACGATGGGAAATAAAACCTTCAACATAGAACTAAAGCTTAGAATAAAGTGCCATGACTTCAAGGGGCTCTCTTGCGATTTTTTTTAGCGAGGTCCCCTTTTACGGAGCGCGCTCCAAAACCACGCGGAGAAAACAAGGCCCATTCCCATGCGGGAGCTGCACCGTCACGAGATCCAGCCCACCTTCTTGAGCAACGCGCTGAGTCTCGGGCGCCCCGTTTCTTTCCCAATTCACCAAATCAGCGCTCGTCTCAACGTGCAGCTCAAACCCATTCAGCTCCGATCGAGCGGTGTAGGTGAATTCACCGAATCGCGGAGCGCTCAGCCCGTTAAACTCCCGATCTGAGCTCGCCAATGCCCATTCCAGAAGCGCACTCAAGCCATCCCCATCTAGATCCTCGCGGCTATTCCCATTAAAGCCCGGATTGCGCCCACTATAGGTTTTACTATCACGAAGCTCACCCTCCGGATCATGGAGATCAATCGTCTCCCCCTCCGCCGAAAGATTCCCAGAATACGGCCCCACCACCAAGCGCTGCTCCCCTCCCGTAGGGCTCAGATCACGCGTGCGAAAGCTCGCCTTATTCGGGCTCAGAAACAGAGAACTCCCAGCAGGAATCACCGTGCCCGGAGGCAGGGTAATCTCGACGGCCCCACTCAGCGACCAGCCAGAAACATCCGCCGCACTTGCTGATTGATTAATCAACTCCACAAACTCCTGATCCTGATCATCCGAAATGGGATCAAAGTCCAAGGTCCCAATCATAATCGCCGGGTTCACCTGCTCACTCGGTAAATCGAAGGTCGACTCAAAAAGCTCAAATCTCCGCTTTGGGAGCCACTCATCAAGCAAACGGTTTATGGCCCGCTCCATCGTCTCCGCATCAGGATGGACTGAAGAAAAAGCCTGAGGAACCGGATTATTATCAAACCAAGTCCCCCAGGTGAATGAATCGCGAAAAGCATCCGAGACCGTCACCCCCGGAGGAGAGAGCCGCTGAAGCTGCTCTGTGCTGCGCTCACGCAAGTAATTGCTCGCCAAGAACTCATCGGCCAAGGTGCGCAACCTCCGGAAAAACATCGCACGCGTCGCCGCACCCTCATCGATCAACAAGTCCACTAATCTGATGATCTTTGCAGACTCCTCAAACTCTGTGAAGCCCTCTGCAAAAAGCGTCTGATCGAAATATCCAGCTCGGTCAGTAAAAACGCGCCCAAAGCTGAGATCTAAGTCCCAAGGTAAAAGCGCCCACTCTCCATCTCCCTCCGTATCCCGATAAATGTAGTAGTTCTTCTGAAACATATCGGCCTGCATGATCACCGTTAACCCCGCGAGGGTATTGATGGTCATCGGCAGGTCCACATGATCATAAACATAGTCCCACACCTCCTCGCCAGAACGATTAAGCCCCCGGATGAAGTCCGCCAAATCACTCAAGTCACCATCCTTCCGAGTCAGCTTCCTCACCCTCGTCTTAAGCGGGCGACTTTGATCAAGATCACTGAGACTCAGCGTAATGTCTTCCGCTTTGTAAAGCGTCCCCTCTGGATCGAGGCCCGCCCGCTCCAAGTAGAGATCATCCGCATCCTCGATCATATCGGTCAGGCTGAAAAATTCCCCATTGCGCTGCAGTCTGATCGTCTCCGCAACGTGCGTGGGCACCCCAGCTTCACGCAGAATCCGGTAGGCCAATTCATTACGGCTCTTCGATTTATCACCCCAGTTCGTCAGAAGATCGTGATCCTTGACCCGCGCTTCGCCCTCCTTCCAGCGGAAGCGCTGCGTCCGGTTAAAATCCATATTGAAGCTCTTCTTGTTAAAAAAGAGGCTCGATTGACCATGCAGCGTGAAGCGGACATTATCATAATACTCACCGAGAAAATAGATTCCCGCTCGCACGGCTTGGAAGTTCACTAGGCGA
Organism: uncultured Verrucomicrobiales bacterium; assembly: GCA_937944055.1. GTDB lineage: Bacteria > Verrucomicrobiota > Verrucomicrobiia > Verrucomicrobiales > Akkermansiaceae > SW10. Next base: position 17,385 of record CALDZJ010000094.1, read on the forward strand.
CGATAGTCAGCCAGCGGGATAAACCACTCCATCACCTGCGCGTTCGATTCGACATCCGGGTTACTCACCGGAACCCCAAAGTATTCATGAGAATCCACCGGATCCCGGAACGGCGGCTCGCGGGTAACCCGCCCGGCGAGATCCTGCGCGACGAAACGCCAACGGATCAACTGGCCAGCCCCCGCTCCCGGAATGGAGATAGAAAAATTCTCACCGTCATCGCTTGTCATTGCGATGGACTGCTCTTCCTCAAAGCCCGTGCGGTAAAAAAGAGTGACCTCCGCTGCCTCGGAAACAGTCGCATTAATCACCAAGCTCTCGGCCGGCTGCGGACGCGCCCCACCCCTCCGCACCTCCAGAAACTGCGGACCAGAAACGCGCCCCGCTGCATTCTCCTCCCCCGGAGTAGGTGAGTCAAAATACCCGATGCCAAAGACCCCCACTCCATAGCTCTCATCCTCAAATTGCGGGGGGTATTTCTCGCCAAAGTCAGAGAGCGTGGTGAGCCCATCCGGCGAAACCAAGGCAAGGTATTCACCACTCGCCGAAAGCCTAAAATTACTATGCAACTCACCCACATCACGGTCCTTACCGGAGGCAAAGACAAGCACTCGCTCTCCCGGAGCCAAGACCCTAGCCGGGAAAGTCCACTTGCTCAGCTGATCCTCCTCATCCGTCAAAAAATACCCCTCCAAATTGAGCTCATCATCATCCGGATTCAAAATCTCAATCCAATCAGAAAACTCTCCATCCTCGTCCGCCAAGCTCGTCTCATTGGACGCCATAAATTCCGAAATTAAGGGAGCCGAAAAAAGCGACTTCGTTAATATCAAACAAATCAAGAAAACGATCTGAGGCATCTCCCTGACACTATAAGGCCTCTCTCCCCTGCGTCGAGCGATGTTCTCAGAGCGTGATCGGCGAGAGGAGTTCCTCCAAGGTCTCGCTATCCAACTTCAGCGAGCTCGTCTTCTCCGTGAGCAAGGCCTCTACCAGCTTTGATTTCTTTTCCTGTAAGTCCAGAATCCGCTCCTCGATTGAGCCCTCTGAGATCAACTTATGCACAAAAACTGGCTGAGTCTGGCCGATGCGGTGAGCCCGATCAGTCGCCTGATTTTCAGCAGCAGGATTCCACCACGGATCATAATGAATCACAGTATCTGCCGCCGTTAAATTCAGACCCGTGCCCCCAGCCTTGAGCGAAATTAAAAAGACGGGAATCTCCCCCTCTTGGAATTTCTCCACCGGAGTTTTCCGATTCCGGGTCGCTCCCGTAATCTTAACATAGCGAATTCCTTCCGCCTTCAAATGCTCCTCGATCATGCTCAACATCGTAGTGAATTGTGAGAACAAGAGGATGCGCCGGCCCTCCCCCACCAGCGTGGCGAGAAGCTCCTTGAGGAAGTCGAACTTCGCGGACCTCTTCGCCCTTTTGGCAATCTCAGTCTTAATCAAGACCGGGTGGCAGCAAATTTGCCGAAGCCGCAGGAGGGCATCTAGCACGATGATTTGAGACCTCGCTAAGCCCTTATCGGCAATCGCCTCCCGAACCTTGGCATCCATCGCCGAGCGCACACTTTCATAAATTTCCTGCTGCTCCTTATTCAGCGGGATGCGGTGAATGAGCTCCGTCTTAGGCGGCAGCTCTTGCACCACCTGATCCTTAGTCCGGCGCAAGATTAAGTGACCCACCCGCGAGTTTAGAGACTGCTGAGCGGCCCGATCTTCATGCCGCTCGATTGGGTAACGAAAAGTCTTATTAAAGGCCGGCAAACTCCCCAAAAGCCCCGGCATTAAAAAACGCGTAAGCGACCACAACTCCCCGAGATGATTCTCCATCGGCGTGCCAGAAAGACAGACTCGGTGCTGCGCATTCAGCGAGCAAGCTGCCTGAGTAACCTTCGCCAAAGGGTTCTTAATATACTGCGCCTCATCCAAAATGACGAGATGGTAAGCGTGGCTCCCATGCTCCTTCTCATCCCGCTGCAAAAGGGCAAAAGAAGTGATGACAAGATCACTCTGCGAAATCTCCCGGAAACGCTCCCTCCGCCGCCCACCCTGAAGTACGAGAACTCTAAGACTAGGAGAAAATTTCCGCGCTTCATTCTCCCAATTCGGCACCACACTCGTGGGAGCCACCACCAGACAAGGCCGCCCCGCACTCGCCCCACTTTCCACCTCAGCGGCGATGTGAGTGAGCGTTTGCAGCGTTTTCCCCAAGCCCATATCATCCGCTAAAATCCCGTGAAGGTGGTGCCGCGCCAGAAACTGCAACCATTGAAAACCATCTTTCTGATAGTCTCTCAACTCAGCCTGAATTGCTTTTGGCAAAGGCCGCAAGAGATGAGGTTCTTTTTTCTTCAACTGCTCACCGAGGGCCCGGAGATCTGCCAGCGTCTGAGAATCATCCATCCCCAACTCATCACACAGACGGGCTGCCTGCAGCTTATGGAGCCCATCGTCTGGGCGATTATACAAATCACGCACCGAGCGCACGATGCGGAAGAAACGCTTCGCGGGGAGATCGAAAAATGACTTCCCCAGCTCATCAGTCACCACCACACGCGCCTCATCCCCCAGCGTGTCATCATCTGGAATTTCCGCGCCCGTTTTGAGGGCATTCGCAATGAGCTTCATCAAGCTTTGCCTCTGCCCCTCCGTGGTGACAATCCCGGTATCAAACTGAAACCAATCGATCCCTAAGCCTGAGTCCTCCGAGAGCTCGGTAAACATTTCCTCCGCTGTCGTAATCTGGAGATCATAGCTTTCTGCCAGCTCCAACTGCCACCCCTTCGCCTCCAACTCTCCTTGGGTGAAGATTTTAAAATGAGCCCACATCTCGTCCCAATCTGAAAATTCAGCATTAGGCCCAAAGAGATCAAGATGCTCCGGGCTCTGCATTTTCTCATCAACCAGATCGCGTAACAGGACGTAGCCCAAGCCCTCCAGCTCAGCCTGAAAAGCAGCCTCCGCCTCGAGGTCCCGCTCGATGACAAGGAGGCGCCCCCCTTTCGCAAGCTTAGTCACCGCTGAAGAATCTGCATGAAAAGGAACCCGCGCCTCGCCGTAGAGAAATGAGAGTTGCCCCGTGATTAAAGGGGGGATGCTCTCCAGAAGCCTTCCCGCCTGAGTGAGCTCCGGCCCATTTGGGAAGAGGTCCTCCCGCGCCAGAGTCAGCAGAGGAGAGGGCCCCCGATGATCTAAAATCTCTTCTTCTAGCGCGACCGGGCGAGGGACAGTGACGGGAATCCCGCGCCCTTCCATTCCAAGCGAGAGCTCCTTAGCCGTCTCGACATCCACGCTAGGTCCCGCCAGCCAGAGGCGTAAGAACTCCACTGATTGCCCCTTCTCTAAGCGCACCGGACCGATGAGATGCGCCTCCGGATCCAGATAATACGGCCCATCGATCTCGATGAGCAGAGAGGCTGGAGAAGGCAAACCAACCGAGGGGCGGTGCTCCCCACTCTCAGAAACCTCCCAGCGTGCCCCCAGCTTAAGTGGCTCACCTTCGCTCAGAGCAGGAGGCAAAGCGGCCCCCTTTAAGCCAATCTCTGGCTCATAAAAAAGGCGCTCAGAGCGGAAGAGTTCTGGGAGGAGATTTGCAGCGTAGGGCCCCTTTAAAACCCGCACTTCATACCAGTGGAAATCAGTATCAGGGGCATTTGGCAAACGCTCCTGAAAACTATGCACGAGCTCCCGATCACCTTCCTGCAAATACTGCGCTGCCCGCCGAGCTCCCGCTGGCTCAAAGCTCGGCTGCTCCACGAGCGCGCCCCCCTTCGCGGGGTAGCGAATCTTCGCAAAGCCCACCTGCAAGAGGCCATCCTCACGCGGCGTAACGAGGAAGGCCAGCGCCTGAGTCCGCCTTTTTGGCTCTTCAACTGTCACCGGAGATTCTGGCAGCGCGATCTCTGACAAGGCAGAGAGCCAACTCTCATGAGTCGATAAACCACTCTCCTCCAACTCCGCCCCCGCAATCGCCTTTTGCAAATCATAGACAAAGGCGGCAACGTGCTTGCAGTCCTCGCTCACGGGACAGGTGCAACTCCCCCAAAAGATCCACTCCCCAAATTCATACTTCCCACTCAAGCTCACTTTATAGGCTTGTGAGCGGGTTCCCTGCACCCGCGCCGTCCCCACAAAGCCCGATTGGCTCCCAATAAAATGATCGATGTCTAAGACCTTTCCAGCATCTGAAAGGAGACGCCCCCGTGCTAAATATTGCGAGGGAAAATCATAGCTCCACTCCTTGCTCTGCAAAAATTTACAGATCGCAGGGAGGCTAAGAAGGGTATCCAGCCAGTTCATCGACAACCTCAGCATCTCACAAGCCCTCGGAATGTGAACTAGAGAATTCTTCTTCCTTTAGGCCCCATCCCCCACTGAGCGCTCACCCTCCAAAAAAAACCGAGCTTGCTCTCCTGATTGCTCTAACAACTCACGGAGCGTCCTGACTGCATCTGGCCGAGCCAGCCCCGCCTCGCATTCGCTCTCCAAGCGGCGAACCTCCTCACAAAATCGCGAAAGCCCCAGCGTGCCAGATGACCCAGCCAACTTATGCAAAAGCCCCGCAACCTCAACATGACGGGACTCAGCAAGCAGACTCGGTAAGTCCCCAAGACGCTCGATGGCCTCTTCTAAAAAGTCTGCCAGAATTTCCAGAACCATCTCCGGAGCCCCTCCTGAGAGGGCTTTGAGCTGATGCGTATCAATCATGAAAGTAGCGCGCTTTAGCAATTAAGTTTGGAATCCTCCCCGTTCCTCTTCATCCTTCGGTATGGTCAACGAAAAGGCAAGTGGAAGGGCGCCCGAGAAGATGAGCGGGAAAGCCCAGCTGCTAGTGGCGGACGATGACCAAACAATCAGGCGACTCCTCAGCTATCAGGCCGAAAGGGCGGGCTTCGAGGTCCTTAGCGCAGCTGATGGAAATGAAGCCATCGCGCTCATCTCGGAGCGCACCGAGGTGGTCATTGTCGATCTCAAGATGCCGGGGATCGATGGCTTCGGCTGCCTCGAAATCATCTCGAAGGATCACCCGAAAATCCCCGTCATCGTCCTCACCGCAGCTAATAATGCGGATGATGCCGTAGCCGCTATGAAGCTGGGCGCCTTCGACTACATCACGAAGCCCTTCGACCCAGATGAACTCGTCGCGGTCCTCTTAAAAGCGAAGCGGCTCCACCGTGCCGAACGTGAAAATGAAGACCTCCGGGAAACGATTAATGAAAGCGGAACCGTGGAAATGGTCGCCACGAGTCCAGAAATGCTCACCCTCATTGGCCAGGCTAAAAAAATCGCTGATCTAGATTCCACCGTCCTCATCACCGGAGAAAGCGGCGTGGGAAAAGGAGTCCTCGCTCGCATGATCCACTCACAGGGCAAGCGCTCCAGCAAGCCCTTCGTAACGATTAGCTGCCCCGCAGTCCCGCGTGAACTTTTAGAGAGCGAGCTCTTCGGCCATGAGAAAGGAGCCTTCACCGGAGCCACGAAACGGCGCATTGGAAAAATCGAAGCCGCCCAAGGAGGGAGCATTTTTCTCGATGAAATCGGCGACCTCCCGCTCGATCTCCAGCCAAAGCTCCTAAACGTCTTACAAGACCGCCAGTTCCAAAGAGTCGGCGGGGAAGAAACCATCTCGGTCGATGTCAGGGTGATCGCCGCCACAAATGTGGACTTTGAAAAAAAGGTCGCAGACGGAAGCTTCCGCAGTGACCTCTTCTATCGCCTCAGCGTCATCCCCTTCGAGATTCCTCCCCTGCGAAAAAGGCTGGATGAAATCAAGGCTCTCTGCGAGGGACTCCTCTCAAAGATCGCCAAACGTCAGAACTCCATCACGCGGATTTCTAGCGAAGCGATGAAAGTGATGCAGCGCTACGATTGGCCCGGTAACGTCCGCCAACTTGAAAACATCCTAGAGCGAGCCGCCGCCTTCTGCGATGAAGGAGTGATCCAGATCGCGGACCTCCCAGCCGAGGTTCTCAACAGCGAGAGAACCTCCTCCCAGCTCCAGCAAATCGGCGGCATCTCGCTCGCGGAACTCGAAAAAGAAGCCCTGCTCCAAACGCTCGATCTCTGCCAAGGCAACAAGGCCGAAACCGCACGCAGACTCGGCATCACCGAAAAATCTGTTTACAATAAAATGAAACGCCACGAGCTATAAAAAATTATGAAAGGAGTCGTCTTCACCACATTCCTCGACATGGTCGAGAGCACTTGGGATTTCGAGATGGTTGATACCATTATCGAGAATTCAGAACTAGAGTCCGGCGGCGCCTATACTGCCGTGGGAACTTATGATCACAGCGAGGCGGTGGCCCTAGTCAGCGCCCTGAGCGCCGCCACCGACATCGGCGTAGATGCCCTGCTAAAGACCTTCGGCAAGCACCTCTTCGGCGTCCTCATCGCAGGTCACCCAGAATTCGCCGCCGGAGTAGAGCATCCCCTAGACTTCCTAGAAGGAGTGGAGCGCTACATCCACGTCGAGGTGCGCAAACTCTACCCAGATGCCGAGTTGCCAAAGTTTGAGTGCCACCGTAAATCAGATAATGAACTCATCATGATCTACGCCTCCGGCCGCCATTTAGAAGACCTCTGCGAGGGCCTCATTCAGGGATGTTTAGAATTTTTTAAGCAAAAGGCTGACCTCACTCGCCGCACCCTCCCTGACCTCCGAGAAGAATTCACCATCTCCCTGATCGCCGAGCCCTCATGATGGATCAGCCCGACAAATGGCAGGCCAGATTCCGGCGTGAGCGCATTGCTCGCCAAGAATCTGAGCAGCTTCTAGAAGACAAAAGTCGGGAACTCTACCAAGCCAATCGCAAGCTCGAGGAGCAGATTCGTAACCAAGGGAGCCGCCTCGTCGAGCAAGAAGAACTCTTTGAATCCGTCTTCCACGCCTCCATGGATGGCATCATCCTCATCAATGGCCGCGGGAGAATCATCGAGGCGAATCATGCCGCCCTCCGCATGCTTGGCCACTCACGCGAGATCATCATCGGCTCCCCCATCCCCCATCTCATCGTCGAGCAGGATAAAGAGACTGCTCGGAGCGCCCTGCGCCAAGTCACCAGCACCGGATACTGCCGCTACGAGGCTGAGCTCATCCGCATCGATGGCTCCACCTTCCCCGCTGAAATTGTAGGCAGCCGCGCTCTCGTCGGCGGGAAACCCATCATCCAAGGCATCCTGCGTGACATCACTCAGAGACGCCGCGCCCTGGCCGATCTCCAGCAAGCCCGCGATGAGGCCGAGAAAGCCAATGAGGCAAAGTCCCTCTTCCTCGCCAGCATGAGCCATGAGATCCGCACTCCGCTCAATGGCGTCCTCGGCTTTACCGAAATAGTCCTAGACACAGAGCTCAATGCGGAACAACGCCAGCACCTCGACCTCGTAAAAAGCAGCGGGGACATTCTCCTCCACATGATTGACGACCTCCTCGATTTTTCCCGAATCGAAAGCGGGAAACTCCTCCTCGAAGAGAAGCCCTTCTCCCTCCATCAGATCCTAGAGGACGTAGTCGCCATGCAGTCTGCGCTCAGTCAGAAAAAAGGCCTCGCCCTCTCCTATGAGCTCTCCTCAGAGCTTCCGATAGTCATCAAAGGTGACCGCGTCCGCGTCCAGCAAGTCATCACCAATCTCGTCTCTAACGCACTCAAATTCACCAGCGAGGGATCGGTCAAAATCACCGTCACTTGTGCAGACAAAACGATCACTGTCTCCGTAAAAGATACCGGCATCGGCTTTGACGAATCCATGACAGAGGCCCTCTTCGACTCCTTCACTCAGGCTGATGTCTCCACCACGCGCAAGTACGGCGGCACCGGACTAGGCCTCTCAATTTGCCGAAGGCTCGCCGGCCAAATGGGTGGCGAGATTACAGCTCACGGAAATCCCGGCACCGGGGCTGAGTTCATCTTCCGCTTCCCGCTCGCCGAGCCCCCTGCACAGACTGAGCATCCTGACCCCGCTCCACCCGCGCCCCCTTCCTGCGAGCAAGCCTTGCCAAGAAATCGCCCCGTCCTAGTCGCCGAGGATCACCAGATTAACGCCCGCCTCGTCGTCCTCATGCTCAGCCGCCTCGGCTACCCCTCAGAAGTGGTTAACAACGGCATCGAGGTGATCGAGACCTTAAAAAGTGGCCAAAAATTCGCCGTCATCCTCATGGATCGCCACATGCACAAAATGGATGGGATTGAAGCCACCACTCGCATCCGGAAAGGCGAAGCAGGCCCCGCCTCGCAAGACATCCCCATCATTGCCCTGACCGCCAGCACTCTCGCAGAAGATCGCGAAAAATGCCTCGCCGCTGGAATGGACGCCTTCCTCTCAAAGCCCCTCAACCCAGGCGAGCTGGAGACCCAACTCACAGAAATCCTCTCCTAGACCCCTAAAAAGGACGGTAAAATTTATCGTAATCAGAAGGGGTTTTGTAAAATTTACCGGACTTCTGAAGCCCCTAGCAAGCTTCCAAAAATCGCTCGGATATTTTTTAAAGCACTGAACTGAAAAGAGTTATGGGTTTTTGACCTCCCCCTGAAAAGCGCTTGGCACACCCTCGGCTTCTCTAGGGGTGCTATGAAAGCAAATTACAATAACCCTATCAACTACGGGCTAGTTCTCTTCACTTTGAGCGGGCTCGCTAACAAAGCTCTCTCGATCGAGGTCGATACCGAGCTCATCCTACTCGTCGACGTCTCTGGCAGCGTCGATTCCACCGAATACTCAAATATGATGAACGGCTACCAGCGAGCCTTTCGCGACTCCTCGGTTCTAGACGCCATCCAAGGCGGTAAAACTGGCTCCATCGCAGCCTCCGTCGTCTTCTGGTCCGGCGCAAATGACCAACAAATCGGAGTGGACTGGACCCTGATCAATGATGCGAGTTCTGCCAACTCCTTCGCCGACTCCCTCTCCGCGACCTCCAGACCCTTCTCCGGCATGACCGCCATCGGATCTGGCATCTCATTCGGAGCAGACCTCTTCGGCTCAGAAACAGGCGGCGCCGGAAACGGCTTCGAGAGCATCGCACAAATCATCGATGTCTCCGGTGACGGAACTGATAACAATACCCCACCGGATAACTCGAACCGTGCCGCGAACGTCCGCCAAGCACGAGACGCCGCTCTCGCCGCCGGAGTTGACATGATCAACGGCCTCCCCATCGGGAACGCCGGAGGAGCCCTCGAGCAATACTACATCGATAACGTCATCGGCGGCAGCGCCGGAGGAGTCGACGCCTTCACCCAGGCCGCGATCGACTTCACTGACGTAGAAAGCACCCTCGTAAAGAAACTCCAGCGAGAAGTCTCAGCGGGCGCCGTCGAGTCGACCGCAATCCCCGAGCCCTCCACCTCACTCCTCCTCGCAGCCTTCTCCTCCCTGATCCTGCTGCGCAGAAACCGCTAACCGCGGAGAAACAAAACCCCGGAAAAAAAACAGACCCCCCAAAACCACCTAAAAACCATGAACACCTCCCTACAACAAGCCCTGCATCAATCAGGATCTGAGATCCTCAGCAGCAAACTGGAACCCTCCTGCTACGCCTCTGCCATGGCGGAAGCAGGGGGGAACCCCACCCTCGCCATGGGCATCTATGCCCAAAAAAGAGCCCAACTCCTTCTCAAAAAAACCCAAGCAGCACACCAGCGCGATAAGCAACGCCTCGCCGCCATGCAGCTCATCCAGAACTCAAGCACCGCCGGTAAAAGCCCCCGTAACCCTGGCCTCTCCATTCTACTCAGCCTCACCCTCTTCATCGGCGCACTCAGCGCCACCATGGCCATCTACGCCGCCGCCGTAGGCAAAATCAGCGGCCAAAACCTCATCCAATTCATAATGATCGCACTCATCGCCTCCGGCTGCTGCCTCTCGCTCACAGGCTGGATCTTACACCTCTTCCCTCGCCTCCAATTCGTAAAAATCATGCTCCTCTTCACCACCCTGGCCGCCAGCGCATCCCTATCCGCCAGCGTCTACCTCGTTAAGAAAAGCGCCAGCATCGAGTGGCTCGGCTAGCCCAGACCACACTCATCCTCATCCTCAAACACCCTATGAAAAATCTCATCCTTCCCACTCTCCTGTCCCTTCTACCCCTCCCAGCTCTCGGGCAAGACAGCTCCTGGCTCATCGAGCTCGAGGCTAGCACCTGGGATATCCTCGAGGCAGCCCGCTTTGAAGCCGTCACCTTCCCCGGCAGAGTCGACCTCGCCACCTCCGCCCTCACCGCCTCCCCCACTCAGCGTATCTCTTATGACTCCGCATCCTCCATCCTCTCCTTTTTTCAAGAATTCGATGGCCGCAACTACACCGCCGCAGATGACGCCGCCCTTGGCTACCCCGCCTTCACCTTCACCAATCAGGAGCTCAGCGGCATCAACTACCGCGTCTTCCTGAACCCTCCATCATACCCCGATGGAGCCTTCCTTCACCTCTATCCAGATGGCCTCCTCAGCTACTCGATCGATGGCGTGCAAGAGTTCGAAGGTCGCTACCGCATCAGCCCCGCATCAGTCCCTGAGCCCTCCGCCGCCCTCCTGCTTCTCCTCTCATCACTCTCGCTGAGCCAGCGCCACCGCCCTCCACCCTGCACCTAACTCACTCGCTTTTTGATTCTCATCCAGCCCGCTCTCGACTACTGCCTCCTCCGTGCTCGCCGTCAAAAACCTCCGCGTAGAATTCGGTCCTCGCGTCATCTTTAAAGACCTCACCTTCTCCATCGGAGACCAGGAACGCATCGCCTTCGCCGGTCATAACGGCGCCGGCAAGTCCACCCTCATGAAATGCATCGGCGGCGTCCTCGAACCAAACGCCGGCCAGATCAATAAACCAAAGCACCACCGCATCGGCTACCTCCCACAAGAAGGGATCCACATCAAAGGCATCTCACTCTATGACGAGGCAGAGTCCGCCTTCGCCGAGACAAAAGAAATCCAAGAAAAGATCGACCGCCACTCCGCCGAGCTTGAGAAACTCGACCCCAGCTCCCAAGCCTTCTCAGACCTCCTTCATAAAATCGGCGAGCTCGAGCTCCACCTCGATGGGCACGACCCCGCCCGCATGCGCCCCAAGATCCACGCCGTCCTCACCGGGCTCGGCTTCAAGCACGAGGACTTCGAGCGTGATTGCGGTGAGTTCTCCGGCGGCTGGCAAATGCGCATCGCCATGGCCAAGCTCTTCCTCGCCGAGCCAGAAGTCCTCCTCCTCGACGAACCCACCAACCACCTCGACATCAACGCTCAGCGCTTCATGGAGACCTACCTCCACAACTATAAAGGCGCCATCATCCTCATCTCCCACGACCGCTCCATGATGGATGGCCTCACCACCCGCACCATCGCCTTCCACCACGGCCGCGCCGAGGAGTTCACCGGTAACTACTCCTCCTACGAGACCCAGCTCAAGGAACGCCAAGACAACCTTCGCAAACAAAAAATCAACCAAGACCGCGAGATCGCCAAAACCCAACAATTCATCAACCGCTTCCGCGCCCAAGCCAACAAAGCCTCGCAAGTCCAGTCCCGCATCAAACAACTCGCCAAAATCGAGCGTATCGAGATTGATGCCGAGGACTCAGTCATGTCCTTCCGCTTCCCAGATCCCCCCGCCTCCACCCACCTCGTCGCCAAGCTCGAAAACGCCGCCCAAGTCTACCCCACCCAAAACAGCGGCAAGCTAACCGTATTCAAAGACCTCGATCTCGAAATCACCCGGGGCGAAAAAATCGCAATCGTCGGGCCGAACGGCGCAGGTAAGTCCACCTTCTGCCGCATGATCACCGGAGAAGAAAAACCCTCCACCGGCCATCACGAACTCGGACCCAAATCCCTCCCCTCCTTCTTTAACCAAAACCACGCCGACGAACTCGACCCCACCCTCACCGTCCTCGAAACCGTCGAGCAAATCCAAACCCGCGGCTCCACCATGTCCGCGCGCGATGTCCTCGGCTGCTTCCTCTTCAAAGGCGATGACGTCTTTAAAAAAATCGGAGTCCTCAGCGGTGGGGAACGCTCCCGTGTCGCCCTCGTCCGCATGCTCGTCCGCCCCGCCAACTTCCTCATCCTAGACGAACCCACCAACCACCTCGATATGCAGTCGCAAGACATCCTGCAAAAAGCCCTCATCGACTACCCCGGCACCCTCCTCATCGTCTCTCACAACCGCAACTTCCTCGATCCCATCGTCGAAAAAACCATGGAATTCCGCCCCAGTGAGGACCCCCGCACCTTCGCCGGTAACCTCACCTACTACCTCGATAAAATCGAAGAAGAAAACAGTGGCGGAGACTTCCAGTCTCCAAGCCAAACCTCACCCCCCCCTCAAAATTCCAAGCCCTCACAAAAAGCCCCCCAACTCTCCTCCAAAGAACGCCGTAAACGCGACGCCGCCAAGCGCGAGAAACGCAACAAAGTCCTCAAACCCCTCCAAGCCGAGTTCCAAAAAACCGAAACCAACATCGCCGAACTCGAAGCCGCCCAAGCCACCCTCACCACCCACCTCGAGTCCCCCGAAGTCTCCGCCCACCCCCAGAAACTCCGCGAAACCACTCAAGCCTACGAGGCACTCTCCAAAAAACTCCAAAACGCCTATTCAAAGTGGGAAGATCTCAGCGCCCAAATCGAGACCCTCGAAGCCGAGCTAAACTCATAGCCCACCAGCTCCAAGCAAGCAGCATAGGCCCCACCGATTGCGCAGATTTTCACAGATTTCTTCTTCGCAGAAAACCCAAGGACCCTGATTTTTTCACCCCCCTCAAACTCCGTGAAATCCGCGCTAAGAAAACCGGCGTGTCCCCATTTCACTCAAAGCTCCCCAGCTCGCTCGCCCTCACCCATGCTCACCCATGCTCACCCCCACTCCCTAAGCTCCCTTCATTGCATAAAATACTAATTACCAACGCATTGCCCCGAACATCTTGAGT
>CALDZJ010000095.1 GCA_937944055.1 uncultured Verrucomicrobiales bacterium
AAGTTGGCGACTGGGGAGGATTTGTCGCGAGCGGAATTACTGCGTTGTCGGGTGAGGTATTTTAGTGAGGGCTTGATCTTGGGGTCACGAGATTTTGTGGAGAGGGCTTTGGCGAAGAAGCGGGAGTGGTTTGGAGAGAACGGAGAGGGCGGAGAGGGCGGAGAGAAGAAAGGTGCTAGGCTGCGCGGCTTGCCACTTTCTGGGGAGGGGCTGTTTTCTCTGCGGAGGTTTAAGAAGTTGGAGTGACGGGCTGTTTAATTTTGAACTATGGAAGCGGTGGTTTAGATCGAGGGTGGCTGGCCCCGTTAGCTTAAGTCGCCTCATGCTGGGAGCTTGTTCTTTTACATGGTGCTTTTTGCGAGGGTCCCGGCTTCTGGTGAGGGATTTTGGCGGTCCCAGACGTAGCGACGGAAGATGACTTTCACGGCAGCAGTTAAGGGGACGGCGAGGAGGGCTCCAAGGAAGCCGCCAAGAAGGAGGGACCAAAAGAGCATGGAGAAGATGACTGTCATGGGGTGCAGCCCGACTGAGTCACCGACGATTTTAGGGGCGGTAAGGAGCGAGTTGATTTGCTGGACGACGATGAAGATGGCGAGAACTCCTAGAACGTATCCCCACTGCGGAATGCCATAGGGTTCAGAAAATCCGTGGAAGTAGGCGATGATGCAAGCGGGGATGAGGCAGATGATGTTCCCGATGAAGGGAATGATGCCAAGGAGGGCCATGAAGACGCCGATGAGGAGGCCGTAGGGAAGTTGAAAGATGGTGAGGGCGATGCCAACAAGGATGCCGTCGATGAAGGCTACGAGGACTTGTCCACGGAAGAATGAAATCAGGTAACCATTGATTTCTCGAAGGGTTGAGACGACTTCATCTTTGAAGGCGGAGGCTTTAAGCGGGACGTAGTCTGTCCAGCCTTTCTGAATGCTGTCGCTCTCTTTGAGGAAGTAGTAGAGGTAGATGGGGACCATTGCGAATCCAAGGACGAGGCCAAAGAAGCCTAGTATTTTACCCGAACTGTCAGAGAGCCAGCTAAGGGTTTTTTGCCCGATTCCTGAGAGCCATTTTCCGCCTTTGGTGACCCCAAAGTTTTTTAGGGCGATGACTTCTTGGGCGTTGGTGATGTCGGCAAAACCTTTTCCGCTGTTCCAGTCAGAATTGAAGAGTTCTAGGAGCTCTGTTGAGGCTGCGCGCTCGCCGTTTGTGAGATTGGTGGAGTCTGGGGCGCGCCGCCATTTTTCCTTATCGGGGCCGATGAGTTGTCCGCCATTGTTGAGGCGTTTTTCGGTGGCGGAGAGGTCTTTTGTGAATGCTCTTTGTACGATCCAGCCATAGAAGGCGTTTTCTTTGGAGTGTTTTAGAATGCCTGGGGTGATCCAGTCGATGGAGCCTTTTGAGTATGCGGTTTCGATTTGTTCTGACAGTTTGATGCCGACAAAGAAGAGGAGAATTCCAAAGAAGAGGAGGAAGCTGCCGAAGACGGTGATGATGCCTTGCACGCGAGAAAGGCCTTTTTCTTGAAGCCATTTCACGAGGGGGTGGAGGAGGTAGGCGACGATCCCTGCGACTGCTAGGGGAACAAAGACCGGCTGCAGGTAGCCCAGAGCGGAGCTCGTGAGCCAGATAAGACCAACTAAGAGGGAGCCTAGAACGAGGATGGCGAGACCAGTGACAGCCTTCCATAGGGTTCGTTTTTGGAACTCGCTGGGAAATGATTTTTGATCTGTTTCTTCCACGGTGCCGAAGCTGCCGAAGTCAGCGGATTTGTGGAAGGGTAAATTCCAGCTTGTTTTATAAGAGTCTCAAGTGGGGTCCCGTTTTGAGTTGCAGCCTGTCTTTTAGGTTTTGGCAATTTTATCGAGGATGCCGTTGACGAAGGAGGCGGAGTCTTCTCCGGAGAAGGAGCGAGCTAAGTCGACCGCTTCGTTAATTGATACTGCGGTGTCGATTTCTGGTGCTTTGAGAATCTCCCAGACGGCGAGGCGCAAGATGGCGAGGTCTACCTTGGAGAGGCGGTTAATGTCAAAGTTGTCGACGGTTTGGTCGATGAGTTCATCGATTTCTATGACGCTGGACTCGACTTGGTTGGCGAGTTTGACGACTTCTTCTTCGAGGGTCTGCATTTCGCTGCTAAGCCGGTGCAGGTGATCGAGGTCTCTTTGGTCAGGATAATTGGCGGGGAAATGGACCATGCGGACTCGCTCATCGTAGGTGTGGAGTTTGGCAGAGATTTCTTGTAGGGCCTGATGCTGGGCGGGGGGAAAGGGTTCGGTTCTCGGGAGGAGGGCTTCGCGTTGTTTGCGCAGGGTGTCAGAGTCTGGGAGGAGGCTGTGGAGTTCGCGCCGCCAGCCGCCGGTGTCTGCTTTGAGAAGGCGGCTGAGGTTGCCGCATCGCTCGGCCCATTTGCTTTCGGCGGCGGCGTGGGTCTTGAGATCACGCGCTAGTTTTTCGCTGGGATCTGCGGCTAGGATCGCGGTTGCGGAATCAGTCAAGAGGCTGAGGAATTTGGCTGCGGCTGCTTCACGACCTTGCTGGAGGTGGTTGAGAATTTTAATGCGCGCGCGGTCGTAGTTTAGGCCGGCACGGTCATTGATGAGTTCCCAAAGTTCTGGGCCGCCTTGCTCCTTAGGAGAGGCGGTGCGCGCGTAAAGAAGTTGAACGGCCGCTTGGCGGACCTGGCGGCGACTAGCCATTGCTCGGGTGAAGGCGCAGTGATTGGTTATCGCGGCGGATTTCTTGCATGATCTCGATGATTTCGATCGCGCTGCGGGCGGCCTCGCGGCCCCGGTTGAGTTTTTTACCGATGCAGCGAGCGTAAGCTTGTTTTTCATCTTCGACGAGGAGGACCTCATGGATGATGGGGGTGATGGTGGAGACGGCGAGGCTTTGCAGGGCCTCGGTGACGGAAGTGGCGACGAGGTCGGCGTGCCCAGTGCCGCCGCGAATGATGCATCCGAGGGCAATTAGGCCGTCTGGCGCTTCTTCTTCGATGATGGCTTTGGAGATGACGGGTATTTCGAAAGCGCCGGGCACCCGCACGATGTCGATGCGGGCGTTGCTGCTAAGCTCATCGATTTCATCCACCGCATTCTCGACGAGGGCGTCCGTGTATTCTTGATTGAATTTTGCCGCGACAATCGCGATCCGCATTTTGCCGCCAGAGAGGACACGGGGTTTGGGAGGGATGATGGATGACATAAGACTCAGGTGAGAGGGGTGATATGAAGATGGATGAGGGGTTTGTCAATTAGAGGTCGTGCCCCATGCGGGTCCGTTTTGTTTCGAGGTATTTCTCGTTGTGAGGATTGGAGGGGAGGCGGATGGGAACTTCCTCGACAATCTCGAGCCCGTATCCTTCTAGGCCGATGACTTTTTTCGGGTTGTTGGTGAGGAGGCGGATTTTACGGATGCCGAGGTCGTAGAGCATTTGTGCGCCCATTCCGTAGTCGCGGAGGTCTGAGCCGTAGCCTAGCTTCTCGTTCGCCTCGATGGTGTCAAAGCCCTGCTCTTGGAGTTTGTAGGCGTGGATTTTTGCGGCAAGGCCGATCCCTCTTCCCTCTTGGCGAAGGTATAGGAGGACTCCACCTTCTTTTGAGATGTGTTCCATCGCGGTGTGAAGTTGGCCACCGCAGTCACAACGGCGGGAGCCAAAGACATCCCCGGTGAGGCACTCGGAATGAACGCGCACGCTGACGGGCTGATCTGGATGAATCTCGCCGCGGACGAGGGCGAGGTGTTCAGAGTTGTCGGTGTTTACGCGGTAGAGGTGACAGTTAAAGTCGCCAAAATCGGTGGGCATGGAAATGACTTCCTCACAGGTGACGAGGCGCTCAGAGCGGCGACGGTACTCGATGAGTTGTGCAATGGTGCAGGATTTTAAGCCGTGTTTTTTTTGATAATCTCCGAGGTCTCCCACTCGTCCCATAGTGCCGTCTTCATGCATGATTTCGCAGATCACGCCAGCAGGGGGGAGGTCGGCGAGGCGCGCTAGGTCCATGGCGGCTTCGGTGTGGCCGGCTCGGCGGAGGACCCCGCCTTGCTTGGCTTCCAGCGGGAAGATGTGTCCGGGCTGAACGAAGGCATCTGGGGTGGTTTGGGGGTCGGCGAGAAGGCGGATGGTGTGGGCGCGGTCGGCGGCGGAGATGCCAGTGGTGATGCCTTGGGCGGCATCGATAGAGACGGTGAAGGCGGTGTTGTGGGACTCGCGGTTTTTCGGAGTCATTGGGGGGAGGTCTAGCGCTTCGGCTCGCTCAGGCAGGATGGGGGTACAAATTAAGCCCCGTCCGTGATTCGCCATGAAGGCGATGGATTCGGCGGTGATCAGAGAGGCGGCAGCGATGAGGTCTGCCTCGTTCTCGCGCCCGGGATCATCTGCGACGATGACAAGGCGCCCGGCCTTCATCTCGGCGACGATTTCATCAATGGGAGAAAATTGCAGCTCGCTCATAAGGGATGGATCATGACAGCAAATTTCCAGCGCGCAAGATCAGTGCAGTGCTTGTGCAGGGTCAGCGCATGATGTCCGCGAGAGGATCCGGTTCAAGGATTCCTAATTCAACGAGGAAGTGGTCTGCGGCCCGTAGGGTGAGCTCATAGTTTCGCTCATCTGAATTGAAGTTAAAGAAGGTGTGACCGGCTTTTTCAAACTCCATCAGCTCGCAGGTGTTCTTTTTTTTGCGATATCGTTTCGCAAAGCGCTCTGATTGCTCGAAGGGGACTACGCGATCCGCTTTACCGTGGAAGATGAGGCAGGGAGGCAGTTCTTTTTTAGGAATGTTGCTGGAGGGGCTGAGCAGTTTGCCAATCTTCGGGCTGGCGAAGCTCTCGTTCCCGATGCCCTTTGCGCTGGTGTCGCTAATTGGGCCGAAGAGGATCATCGCGGCGGGTTGAGAAGAAGGGCGGCCATCGTTCGCCTGCGGATGCACCGCGGTGCAGAGGACGGCGTTTCCACCCGCACTCGCTCCGATCGCGATGATCTTTTCAGGGTTGATCCCCATGCTCGCGGCATGTGTTTTAAGGAAGATCATGGCCTCCTTAGCATCGATGATGGCATCTTCTGGAGTGCCATCAAGGTGAGCTTTATTCCGATACTCCACCGTGATTGCGACCATGCCACGGGAGGCGAAGTGGTGGCAGTGCGGGATGAATTGTGCCGGCGCGGAGATGTCCCAAAGGCCACCGTGAAAGAAGACCACCACAGGTCGTCGATCCACCTGATAATCGTAATCTGGCGGGAAGAAAAAGTGAGCCATCAACTCTCCTGCCGGCGTCTGCTGATAGACATAAGAGGTGGCAGAAGACAGGAGCTGTTGGTTCCGAGCTTCACCAATTATGGGCGACTTTGGAGGGATATTCATGCGGGTCTCAGGGGACAAACTTACGTTCGCGTAGAAAAGCTTTTCCAAATGTGGGTCCAATTGTCCATAGTTTCTCCATGAAACGCCTCATTTTACTTCTCAGTCTTCTGAGCATCGTGACTCCGGCCCCCGCGCAAGCCATGAGCGATCAGCAGCTCGTAGGCCATCTCAAGCAGATTTATCTGAGCTGGCGTGGCGCGATGGTCCGTAAGGATTCAGCCACTTGGAAGCGCCTCACCTCTCATACCCGCCAGGTCAATGTCCGTAATCGTCTCTGGAGTGAGCGTAAAAAGTTCCCTGAGTCCGTCTTCTCCGCCCCAGTTTCCCCTCCCAGCATTGCTCAGCTGAGTGCGCAGCGCGTCCGAGTAAAGGGCAACACCGCCAAGGCCATTTACTTTGGTAAGGTTGATTTTGGAGTGGGTGGAAAGCCTACTGATAACGTCTTCGTCATCTCCTATGTGAAGGAGGCCTCTAGCTGGAAGTATCATGGCGGAGAATTCGTCAATCTTGGCGCGCTCCCGGAAGTGAGAAAGCAGCTTCGGGCCGGAGATTTAAAATTTTTTGACTCTCAGGACTTCCACCCCAATGGCATCGTGGAGCCCGCCCCGCTGGCGATCCGTGGGCCCGTGAAATACATCGCTAAAACCTACGTCTTCTGTCCCGGACGTGAGGTGAAATTACTCGTGAACAAAACCTCATCCCATCTTTTCCAAAACACCAAACGCTCAGACGTCGTCATCGGAGGGGCCGTAGATGGCCTTAATGAAATGCAATATTCTATTAAGGACATCCCGGGAGGCGATCCCAAAGCTCCCATCACCCTGCGGGTTTACCTCATGTCTCAGGTGCCCGGCACTCAGCCGATCAAGGCCGCCGAGTATCAGATCGAAGACGGCTCTAAGCCAAAGTCCTCCGGCACCCTGCGCTTCACCGTCACCCCAGAAATGACGATTAAGCTGAAAGGTCGCTAGAACCTCGCCCTTATTCATTTCTAAGCTCATATTTAGCCCAACTCATCGCGTGAACCCGATCGACTTCCTTAGCACTCACTGGCGCGCTGCCGTGGAGATCTTGCTGCTCTGGGTTCTGATCTATCAGATTTACCGCGTCTTCCGTGCCACTCGCGGCGCTCGCATCCTCGTCGGCCTCACCGTCGTCGTCATCCTCCTCACCCTCGCGTCGCAAGTTCTTCAGCTCAAAGTCATCGAGTGGATCATTAAAAGCGCTGCTGCCATTCTCGCCTTCGCCCTTCTCATCATCTTCCAGCCGGAGCTGCGTAATGGCCTCGCTAAGCTCGGCAGCGCGAACCTCTTCTCCTTCTCCACCAGTCAGCAGAAGGTCTTCCTGGAGCTACTCACAGAATCCGTCGTGAAGCTCTCAAAGAAACGCTTCGGCGCGCTCTTCGCGATCGAGCGGGGCATCAGTTTAGAAGAGTTTGAGAGGACTGGAGTCACGATCGATAGCGTCTTATCAGTCGAGCTCGTAGCCACTATTTTTCATCCAAAAACTGCCCTCCATGATGGAGGGATGATTCTTAAAAAAGAGAGAATTGCCTCCGCCTCCTGCATCTTCCCTGTCAGTCAACAAGACCTCTCTGACCGCTCGCTGGGGCTGCGCCACCGAGCCGGATTCGGCATTAGTGAAGAGACAGATGCCGTCGCCGTCATCGTTAGTGAGGAGACAGGTGCCATCTCAATTGTCGTCGAAGGGAAAATTTTCCGTAACCTCAGCGGAGAGGAATTCCGCGAAAAACTCGAAGAAATATTCATTAGCCATGGCGAAAAAACTGAAGAAATGGATCCTCAAGAACTGGACGGGAAAGCTGGCGGCACTCGCTCTAGCGATCGCGATTTGGTATCTGATTAACCTTAATCTCAACGGCGGGAAGCCCTTCTTCACGGGGATGATCCTCTCATTCTCCGCCTCATGAAATCTGATTTTTTAAAACACCCCGGCGTCCTTGTTACCGGGACAGATACCGGGATCGGGAAGACTTGGGTCTCTGCCCTCATCGTCGAAGAACTGCGTAAGAGCGGGAGCGCTGCGGTAGGGCTAAAGCCCGTCCTCAGTGGTGCCCGTGATGATGCGGAGCGCCTCTGGAAAGCCAGCGGGGGAGCGCTCGATCTCGAGGTCATTAACCCTTGGTGGTATCGCACCCCCGTCGCCCCCATCGTCGCCTCCCGGATCGAGGGTAGCCCGCTTGTCCTCCCAGAGATGATTTCACAAATTCATGAAGTACGAGATACGCAAGACTTCACCCTCGTTGAGGGAGTGGGTGGCTGGGAGGTCCCCATGGCGGATGATTTTAGCTTCCCAGACTTTGCCAAAGAACTCGGCTTCCCCATCCTCGTCGTCGCTGCGAATTGGCTGGGCACCATCAACCACACCCTACTCACGGTAAAGGCGATTCAAGCTGCTGGGTTGGATTGCCTCGGCGTGGTCCTAAATCACCTTGAAGCCGAGCGTGACGTCGCCGCCACCACGAATCGCATGATCCTAGAGCAACTTTGCCCCGTCCCGATCCTCGGAGAAGTCCTCACCGATGCGGACTGGATTGATTGGACCGAGTGAGCGCTTGATCAGTTGATCTCGCTTCCCATCGACTGAAAAAAAAGCGATTCTAAGCCAGTCCCAAAATACCGCCGTCATTTTTCTCCATGTCCGATCTTAAGCAGCTCCTTCAACACTATCGTAAAATTTCTCAAAGCGAGCGGGAAAAAGGAAGCTATTTCGAGGAACTCATTCAGACCTACTTCCGCTACGAATCCTCTTATGCGGGTCTCTACTCCGAAGTTTGGCTCTATGCAGATTGGGCAAAGGAAATCGGCTCCCCAGTGTTTGGGCTTTCAGCGAAAGATACCGGTATCGACCTTGTCGCAAAAACTCTAGGCACTGAGGAATATCACGCCATTCAGTGTAAGTGCTATGCCGAGGACCACCGTGTCCAGAAATCAAATATCGATAGCTTCTTCACTGCCTCCGGTCAGGCACCCTTCACCCAGCGAATCATCGTCACCACTACCAATGACTGGTCTGACAATGCTGAAAACTCACTCAAAAATCAGACCCCGCCTGTTTACAAGATCGACCTCTACGATCTCGAAAACTCCCAAATCGATTGGGCGAAATATCAGCCCTCAAAGAAGCCCGTTCTTAAGCCGAAATACGATCCCCACCCGCACCAAGAGAGTGCCATTACCAATACCCTGCTTGGATTCAAATCCGCTGACCGAGGCAAGCTCATTATGGCTTGTGGAACCGGTAAGACCTTTACCAGTCTCAAGATCGCCGAGGAATATTCAAGCAAAGGGAAGCGGGTCCTTTTCCTCGTCCCCAGTCTCTCCCTCCTTTCCCAGACCCTCACCGAGTGGACTCAGCAGAGTAAGACTCCCCTCCATTCCTTCGCCGTCTGCTCCGATAGCGAGGTGGGCAAGAAGCGGAAGAAGGATGATGACATCGTCCAGACCTTCGCCCACGAACTCCGCTACCCAGCCACGACGGATGCCAAGCGCCTCGCTTTTGAAATCGACAAGCGCCATGACGATCAGCACCTCAGCGTGGTCTTCTCAACTTACCACTCGATCGATGTCATCAGTCAGGCCCAACACCTCCATGGCCTCGGCGAGTTCGACCTCATTATCTGTGATGAAGCCCATCGCACGACGGGTGCAACTTTTGATGATGAGAAGGAAAGCAATTTTGTAAAAATCCACGATGCGGATTTCATCAAGGGCAATAAACGACTCTACATGACCGCCACTCCTCGAATCTACGGAGATATGGCAAAGGTCACTGCCGAGAAGGATAACACGACTCTTTGCTCCATGGATGATGAAGCCCTCTTCGGAAAGCAGCTCCACGTCATCACCTTCTCCGAAGCCGTCCAGCTGAAGCTCCTCACCGACTACAAAGTCCTCGTCCTAACCATCAGCGAGGATCATGTCTCCTCACGCCTTCAAGGCCTTCTCGCCGATGAAAATAACCAACTCAAGGTCGATGACGCGGCCCGCATCATCGGTTGCTGGAAGGCTCTCTCGAAGCAGGGCGAGCAAGATGAATTTGGCGATGATCTCGACCCCATGAAGCGCGCCGTCGCCTTCTGCCAAGTCATCGAGCCACAAGGCGGGAAAGCCAAAACCCACAAGGTGAGCTCTAAGCAAATCGCAGGCATGTTCCAGAACGTCGTCGATGCCTACCAAGAGCAAGACGATGGCGAGAGTGACCTCGTCTGCGAAGCGGCCCACGTCGATGGCTCCATGAATGCCTCCGAGAAGGAGGAGAGACTCACCTGGCTTAAGGCCGAGGCCCCGCCGAACACCTGCCGCATTCTCAGCAATGTCCGCTGTCTTTCGGAAGGGGTCGATGTCCCAGCGCTCGATGCCGTCCTCTTCCTCACCCCTCGAAATTCCCAAGTCGATGTCGTCCAGTCCGTTGGCCGCGTCATGCGGAATGCCCCCGGAAAAGAGCGCGGCTACGTGGTCCTCCCCGTCGTCATTCCCAGTGGGATGGAAGCCCACGAGGCCCTAAATGATAACAAGGTCTACAAAGTCGTCTGGGATGTCCTGCAAGCCCTCCGCTCGCACGATGACACCTTCGATGCCTTCGTCAATAAGCTCGAGTTCGATGGCGAGAACCAGCGCAAGATGGAGGTCATCTCCATCACCGATAAAGCCAGCAAGAGATCAAAATCCGACGGCGACAAAAGCAAAGGCCCCAGCGGAAAGGGCAGCCACAGCATTGGCGAAAAAGGCGACAGCGGAGTCCCGCCGGAACAGACCGAGCTGAAGTTCCAAGTCGGCGAGCTAGAGCGCGCCCTCTATGCCAAGGTCGTTAAAAAATGCGGCTCGCGGAACTACTGGGATGAATGGGCCAAGGACATCGCCAAGATTGCCAATACCCACATCAGCCGCATCACCGCCATCGTCTCGGATGAAAAAAACACCAAGGAGGTCGCCGCCTTCAGGGGCTTCGCTGACGAGCTGCGGGATGATCTCAATGACTCCATCAGCGATGGCGAAGTGATCGAGATGCTGGCCCAGCACCTCATCACCAAGCCCGTCTTCGACTCCCTCTTTAAGGACTACTCCTTCGCCAGTCATAACCCCGTTTCCCAAGCGATGCAGCAGGTCCTCGATGTCCTGCAAGAGCACCGCCTCTCCAAGGAAGCAGACACGCTTGAGAAATTCTACGAAAGCGTGGCGCGAAAAGCCGCCGACACCCAGACCGCTGAGGGGAAGCAAAAGATCGTGGTCGAGCTTTACGATAAGTTCTTCCGCAATGCCTTCCCGAAGATGACCGAGCGCCTCGGCATCGTTTACACTCCCGTCGAGGTTGTGGACTTCATCATCCACAGCATCAATGACCTCCTCCAGCAGGAGTTCGGCCAGACCCTCGGCAGCAAGGGCGTCCACATCATCGACCCCTTCACCGGGACCGGAACCTTCGTGACCCGCCTCTTACAAAGCGGCCTCATCAAGCCGGAGGAACTCCGCCATAAATACAAAAACGAGATTCACGCAAACGAGATCGTCCTCCTCGCCTACTACATCGCCGCCATCAATATCGAGGCCGTTTACCACGGCATCGTCGGTGGGAAATACGAACCCTTCGAGGGCATCTGCCTCACTGACACCTTCCAGCTCTACGAAAAAGACGACCTCATCAGCAATCTCCTCGCGGACAACAGCGACCGGAGAAATCGCCAGAAGAACCTCGATATTAGGGTAATCATGGGGAACCCGCCTTATTCAGCGGGGCAGGAAAGTGCGAATGACAATAATCAAAATGTCGCCTATCCTGAGTTGGATGCGAGTATCCGAGATACTTACGGTGCCCGGTCAGAAGCGACAAATAACAATGCCTTGTATGATTCTTACATTCGAGCAATCCGTTGGGCCAGTGATCGAATCGGTGAAAGCGGTATCGTCGGCTTCGTCACGAATGCGAGCTTCCTCGAAGCTCGAACTACGGATGGGCTTCGCAAGTGTCTGGCAGATGAGTTCAGTTCAATTGTCGTGTTTCATCTGCGAGGTAATCAACGAACATCAGGAGAGCTATCTCGAAAGGAAGGTGGCAAAGTGTTTGGGAGTGGAAGCAGAGCTCCAATCGCGATCACATTTTTAATTAAAAATCCTAAGTCGGATTCTCAGGGTAAGATTTTATGGCGTGATATTGGTGAGTATCTAAGCCAAGAAGATAAGCTTAAGATCGTCGATGATTCTGGAAGCACAGGCAGAACACCTGAATTGAATGGATGGGGAACCATTGTTCCAAATAAATATGCAGATTGGGCGAAGCAGAGAGATGAGTCCTTCGGGGAATTTATCGTAGTAGGCGAAAAGAAGAATGCAGAATCCGCTGTCTTCAAAACCTATTCGAGTGGCGTGAAAACCCAGCGAGATGCGTGGTGCTACAACTCATCACGGCAGTTGGTTTCCCAAAACATGCATAGGATGATCGGTTTTTATAATGCTCAATTAAGGCGCTTCAACGATACATACTCAGCTTCAGACAGGAAGGCTCGTGGCGCCGCTATCGATTCCTTCATCGACACCGACACAAAACAGATCAGTTGGACCCGGGCGTTGAAGCAGGACTTTACGAAAGATCGTCAGTTTGAATTCGAACCAGATTGTCTCACTCAAGCACTATACCGACCTTACACAAAGCAGTGGCAGTATTTCAATCGTCGCTTCAATGAGATGGTCTACCAGATGCCAAAGCTGTTTCCAAATCCCAAGGCGGAGAATATAGTGATTGGTGTTTCAGCTTCGGAATCAAGGAGTTCGTTTTCGGTAATTATCAGCGATCAGATTCCCAGTCTCCACGCCGCAGATATGGTAGGGTCTCAGTTTTTTCCACTCTACCTCTACGAAAAAACTGACGAAGCCTCCGACACCGAATTGTTTTCCAAAAACGAAGCCTCCGAAACCGGCTACACCCGCCGCGACGCCATCACGGACACCGGCCTCGCCCATTTCCAGAAAGCCTATCCCGGCGAAGGTTCGGCGATCAGCAAGGAGGATCTGTTCTACTACATTTACGGACTTCTCCATTCGCCGGAGTATCGCAGTCGTTATAAAGACAACCTTGGCAAAGAACTCCCGCGCATTCCGGCGGTGAAGCAGTTTGCCGACTTCATGGCTTACTCGCAGGCGGGGCGGGAGCTGGCGCATTGGCATCTCGATTACGAGACGGTGGCGATGTTTGATCAGGTTTCTCTGGAGACGGCGGATGGGAAGTTCAGCGTGGCGGCGCTTTCCAAGCGCCAA
>CALDZJ010000096.1 GCA_937944055.1 uncultured Verrucomicrobiales bacterium
CCCGTGACCTTGCGAGGAAGGATACGGCCGGTTTCAGTAGTGAACTTCGTGAGGACATCAGGATTTTGGTAGCTGATCTTCTCAAAAGGAAGGTCGAGACGCTTCGTGGTCATCGACTTATTGTGCTTACGGAAGTTAATCCGGCGCTGGATGGTCTTGGGCTCAGACATGATAAATTAAGTAAGTGGGAAAGAGACTATCGGAGCTCGCGGTGGAGGGTGCGGCGCTTCAAGAAAGGATTATACTTCTTCTTTTCAAGACGACCAGGCGTATTGAGGCTCTTCTTGTTGCGGGTGCTGGTGTAGCGGGAAGTGGGCTTGCCTTCGGCCTTGGCCTCAGTGCATTCCAGAATGATGATGTCGCGTGGCATAGTCTTAAAAAGTCAGAAATCGGGACGCGGAAGCTATGAAAATCCCCCGCATCGTCAAGGGAAAAGCAAGGAAAGTTCACGATCTTTCTAAATGGAAAAAATCGTTGATCTTACGAGGCTTTCTGAGCAAGCTCGCACTCATCGAAGGAAGTTAGTGAACTTTCCACCACTTCCCTCTTTTCTTTTTGAGAGATTCTCGATCTTTCACCCCGGTTAAAATAAGCACTTCCGGTGCTTCCGGCGAGTGAGTGGCGCTTAAGAACTTTCTCAAATCCACCTTCTCCGTGCTTCCGCGATCCCGCGCGGGCCGTGAGCAGGCTTGGAGAGAGCAGGCCCTCCCTGCACTCACACTCCCTGCACTCACCCTTTCCTCTTCTCTTATCACATCTCTCTATGATTCCACCTGACTCTGATTCCTCGCATCAAGGAGGCCACCAAGCGGCCGGCGACTCTGATGGACGCCGACGTCACCGCAACCGAAGCCGCAATCGGAGCCGGGGCCGCAACCGCGGAAATAGTGGCGGTGGCGGTGGTAGTCAAAAACAGGGCCGCGTCCGCGGATACGGCCCTCGTGACCGAGATCAAAATCACCGTGATGAGCCACGCGGTGAGCGGAAGCCATTCGAGTTTACGGGAGAACCAGTCGCCGTGGATGGGCTTTTTGAAATTGCCCCGAAAGGCTTTGGCTTCTTACGCAAGGGGGATCAGGACTTTGAACAGCGGAAAGAAGATGTCTTTGTCCCACCGGATCTAACCCGCAAGCATGGGCTGCGCCCCGGCGTCTGGCTCAAGGGAATGGCCAGAGATAGCACGCGCGGACTGCAAATGATCGAGGTCACCGCCATTAATGACTTAGACCCTCGGGAGGCGCGCAAGCTACCCGCCTTCGAGGAACTCAAGGCAATCAACCCGAGCAAGCAAATTGGCTTTGAAACCACCTCTGAGCGCTTCACGACTCGCATTGTCGACCTCATGTCACCCGTGGGCCGAGGACAGCGCGGCCTCATCGTCTCGCCTCCCCGCTCCGGCAAAACAACCCTCCTTCTCCACATGGCTCAGGCCGTCCAAGAACGGCACGAGGAGCACATCCACCTCATGGTCCTGCTCGTAGATGAGCGGCCAGAAGAGGTCACCGAATTCCGCCGCCAGCTCCCCGATGCAGAGATCTACGCGAGCTCGAATGATGAATCACCCCGCAATCACTGCCGCCTCGCTGAACTCTGCGTGGAGCGGGCTAAGCGCCTCGTCGAAGCAGGTCAGCACGTCTTTATTCTGATGGATTCCATCACCCGCCTCGCTCGCGCCTACAATGGTAACATGGGTGGGAGCAAGCAGAGCCGGGGCCGGGGCTACCAATCCGGCGGCATCGTGGCGGGCGCTTTAGAAATGCCTCGTCGGCTTTTCGCAGCGGCTCGGAATACGCGGGAAGCAGGCTCTCTGACCATCATCGCCACCGCGCTCATCCAGACGAATTCTAAGGCAGATGAAGCCATCTTTCAGGAGTTCAAGGGCACCGGTAATATGGAACTCGTTCTAGATCGCCGCATCGCAGAGCACTATGTCTACCCTGCTGCTGATATCTTTAAATCTGGCACTCGGCGGGAGGAACTCATCCTTCCAGAAATGACGCTCAAAAAACTCTATATGGTCCGCCGTGGCCTCGCAGGTCATAAACCGATCGAGGCGATGGAGCGACTCCTCTTCTTTATGAGGAAATTCCCTAACAACGCTCAGATGTTGATGGAAATTAAGGGCTAATTTTTTTCAAAGCGAAAGAGGTGGCGCTCTGCTCCACCGACTGCTACTAATGGGATAAGGTGAATTTTTTTACCGAAGCTCATTATGCAAACAAGAAACGCAGACCCTAACATTACCGTGACCGTGCGTCACGAAGACGTCACCGACTCACTCCGCCAATATGCGATGGAGAAGATCGGCGGCATTCACTTAGACTACCCCCGCATCATCGAGGCGAAGGCGATCCTGGATGTCGAAGGTAACCGCCGACACAAGGCTGAGATCATTCTCTTCTGTGCCAACCACATCGTCATTGATGCCTCCTCAGAAACCGAGGATATGTATAAAAGCATCGACTTCACGATCGATAAGATCACACGGAGAATGCGAAAGCATAAAACGCGCCTTCTCAAGCGCCGCACCCCGCGCCAAGAGGAAAGCATCCGCTACCTTGATGAGAGTAATTACCGTGCCGACTTCCTAGACCATCTCCCAGATGAGGTGAATGAGGAGCAAGAGCCAGAACCGTTCTTCGTCCACAAGGAATCAGTCAGCTTACGCCGACTCTTCAAGGAAGAAGCCGTCGTTGAACTCGATCTTACTGAACGCCCGTTCGTCGCCTTTCAAAATGCCCGTCGTGACGTCGTATCCATCGTCTGGCGTAAACCAGACGGCGATTACGGGATGTTTGACATCTCCTAAGGCGCTTCTGGCGCATCCCCACCTAGCCAGCCCAGCCCGTGCCTTGCGGGCGGGTTGGTGTCACCTCATCCGGCCTCCAGTGCCAAGTCAGATCGACCTGAATATCTGGGTGAATGCTGTGCTGCACTGGGCAACTTAATGCCGAGCTTTGAAAAATTTTCTTATCAGGATGAGACTCACTGAGAGGCATGAACACCTCCACGATCAAGCGGCCAATCCGGCGGGGTAAGTCAGCAGAAATCTCCTTCTGCACCGCGATCCTCATGCCGCGCACGTCGATATTTTTATGCCGCGCGGTGATCCCGATCATGGTCGCCATACAGGTCCCCAGTGCAGTGGCCACTAGATCAGTAGGGGAAAAGCTCTCGCCTCTTCCTTGATTATCTATTGGGGCATCTGTTTCCAGCTTGGTGCTGGAGGGCATGTGTTGGGCATTGCAGCGCAACTGCCCTTCATAGTCTATTCGGATCTCAACCATCGGTGTCTTCGTTTAGGGGAGCCTCCTTTTGCTCATCTTCCGGCTCTTTGGCAAGCACGACTCTAAATCCAAAACTCTCTTTTCGGGAATCAATATCCGCCAGATTCCGAAATCGTGACTCTAAATTCGGCTCGCTAAAGCTGTTCCACCCCCCTCCTCTCAGCACTCCTAAGGAATCGCTCAAATAAGAATCAGAAACCCACTCGTGGACGTTCCCGCCAAGATCATAAAGGCCTAAGTCATTCGCGACAAATTTCCCCACAGGAGCCAGCTTGGCAAAGCCATCATCATATCCCTCGATCAATTTCTCTGAAGGGATCAGCTCGCTCGCGGAACGATCCGAGTAGTTCCCAGCTCCGTCCTCAGGAGGAAAGCTCTCACCCCATGGGAATTTCCCCTGATTTGCGATTTCTTTCTCCCGCTCAGCCGGTCCCTCGCCTTCCTCGACGAGCCCCACCATCCAACTCCATTCCTCATCGGTGGGCAGGCGGTAGCGATAATCTTGATTGATAAAATCGGGGCGCTCCTTCTGCGTGAGCCATTCACAAAAAGCCTCACACTCTGCCCGCGTCAGGCCCACCACTGGCACCTCCGGGTCATCGCTTAAAATAAGCTCCCCCGCTTGCTGCCCCGTCGCCTTCAAATAAGCGCGGTAATCGCCACTACGGGTCTCCCAAGCGGCCGCCATGAGAGTCTCACCAAGTGGCTCCATGCGCATGCCCAGACTATTTGTCCAACGCTCGCCCGGCGTGAGACTATAGTTCTCTTTTAAGGTGAAGATTTCTTGAAAATCACCTCCATCCGGGAGCTGAAATCGGTGAGTAAACGTCGTGTATCCCCCATACTCAAATCGTAACTCCACCTCTCCTGGGATCACCTTCTCCTCGAAGCCCGGCCCCCCAAAGGGAGTCACCCCCACCGGCACGTCATTGATATAAACATAGGCCCCACTTGGGACCGTATCGACCGCGATCGTCCCGTATGGAATTGGCCGCACGATGCAGTAGAATGGCCTCAAGACCCGCTCCCCCACCCTCGCCGCAGCGGGCAATTTATTCTCCGGAAAACGGCGATCGTAATCCGCGATGATCTGCCGATTCATATCCAGATTCTCTTCCGAGTATTGTTCAAAATACCCCTCCTCGATACAGTTCTCCATCAGCCATTTGGCATACTCATTCGCCTTCCACTCCGCGGTCGCCACGATGTTCTGCCCGCCATGCGAGAAGACGACCTCCTTGAACTTCAGGTCCCTTTCCTTGAGAAAGCGCCGCCAGTCAGCCTCCGAGACATGCTTGCTCGATTGATGCTGATCCCCCTCTGCACCATGAGGCAGGTAAATTTTCCCTAAAAAATCATACCACGGCTCACCTTCCTTAGGGGGGGAAAAGAGGGAGAGCGTCTCATTGATCACCATCACCTGCTGGCCCTCATCCACCACCTCAATCTCCACCTTTAGCTCCCGACACCTCGGCGCCTTTAAATATAAAACTAACTCCGTTCCCACCTCACGGTTCGGTAAGTTCGCAGGCGTATAATCCAGCAGCTCCCCCTCCTCATTATAAACCTCAGCCCCTTCCGGATCACTAATGACTTTCACCATCACAAAGCGAGGTGGCAGCGGCTCCCGCTTTCCCTCAATGATGTGAGTCCCCCAAGTTTTCTCAATCCAGATCTGGCTCGTAAATAAGCCGACCAACGCTAAAAAAATCAGGCCCAGCTTCGCAATCAAAGGCACCTTTTTCACCTTCGCCTTCCCTTGCTGAAGTCGCGAAAGCGCATCCGCCAATTCCTTACCGCTCTGAATCTTACGCTTCGCCAGCCGAGGATCACAAATATCACAAATCATCCGGTTCAGCCGGATCCACTTCTTACGCTGATCATCTCCCGGCCCCTGCTCCGGCAGCTCCGGGAACTGTAAGCGATCCATCCCCGTCGCCATTTCATAAAGCACCTTACCCAGTCCATAGATATCCGCTTGCTCAGAACCCGGGCCCTCCGGCGGCACAAAGCCCTCCGTCCCTACAAAAGTGCGCTGATCCTTCGCCGCCACCAGCCCGATGTCTGCCAACTTCGCCTTCCCTTCCACAAAGATGACATTCGAGGGCTTCACATCTCGGTGAGTGAGCCCGCGCTCATGCAACTCCGCTAATGCCTCCGCAAGCCGCCGCCCAGACTCGATACAGAAATCTGTGGGCAAGGGCGAGCCACTGGCCCGCAGCATATCCGTCCGCAGCGTCCTTGGCTCATACTCCACCGGATTCACCTCACCCTCCTCATGAACATCATCCCCCAGCTCCATCACATAGTAATAAAAGCCAGACTCATCCGCACTCCGCCCCACGTGGAGGATATTGACAAAGCCCTGATGATCCCGCGAGATTGGCTCGAAGCGTAAAATCCCCTCGAACTCTCGCTCAAAGGTTCTTTCATCAGAAAAATCCTCCCGATAAACGATCTTCACCGCCCGCATCGCCCCCGTCACCCCACGTGCCAACCACACCTCACCATAAGCCCCACCCCCGATTTTGCGGAGGACCTCATGATCTGGGATCAAAGGATCTGGCCTAATCTTTCTTTGCATCCTTCTCGAGCTTCACCAACTCTTTCTTCAAGACCGACCCCACGCGGTGCTTCGCCAAATAAACCTGAGCCATACTCACTCCGAGATGATCTTGGACCTTCTTAGCATCCCACTGCTTAATCACGTAGTAATCGAAAATTTGATACTGCTTCGGCGAGACCTGAGCCTTCACCCGCGTGAGTGCCATATCAGCGATATTTTTCTTCCACTCCACATTCCACATCCGCTCTAACAAATCCCCCTTCGGGTCCTCAAAGCGGTCAATGATCGCCGTCTTCCGATCATCATCCCAACCCCCACCCGGCATCGCGGTATCCTTCTTCCGCTTGCGGAATTGATCATTAATCCTCCAGCGAGTCATGTTCATCAGCCAAGTTTTAAAGGACCCCTGATTCGGATCATAGAGATTCTTCTTACTCTGCTTCGCGATCGAGAGAATCGTCTCCTGCACGGTATCAAAGGCCTCGTCATGCCGTAAGCCAGCCTTAATCCCTACCGAATAAATCAGCTTCCAATAAGTCTGATAAAACTCATCCCACGTCCGCTGATCATCCCAATTCTCAAGCCGTGCAATCAAGCTCTTGCGCGTCTTGGCGTAGCCCTTGGTTAAGTCCACCTCCTTCTCGGCGGCTTCTTCCTTCTTCTCGGGAGACTCATGATCATCAGCAGGCATCGCCGAGACTATAACGCAGCATCTCTCAGCCGAAAGTCTTTCTTCAACATCGCCCCAGCAAAGAAGGCTCGTCAATTTTCAGTGCTCCACATCTGCACAGTTGGGCCCTTTGCGCCATCTCTTCCCTATCGAAGAAAAAGGCCCGATACGCTCTCACGCACCGGGCCTTGGAAATGGTTCTTAGAGATTACTCGCCAGAAGCTTCGACAACCTTCGGTGGAGCCTCGCTCTCGGGAAGAACTTCACCGGGCTCCGGCTCCTTCTCCTCAACAATTGGCTCCGGCTCCTCTACCGTCATCTCGAACTCGGAATTCTTGTGGACCGGGAAGCCCGTTCCAGCAGGAATGAGGTGTCCAAGGATCACGTTCTCTTTAAAGCCGCGAAGAGTATCAATCTTACCAAGCGTCGCGGCTTCGGTCAGAACACGCGTGGTGTCCTGGAAGGAAGCAGCGGAGATGAAGGACTCAGTCTCGATGGAAGCCTTCGTGATACCAAGAAGAACTGGCTCAGCTTCAGCGGGCTTACCACCCTCTGCGCTCACGCGGTCATTCTCGATCTTGAAGGTCGACTTCTCGATCTGGTCCCCCCAGAGGAACTCCGTATCACCAGGCTCGGTAATTTTTACCTTACGCAGCATTTGGCGGATGATAATCTCGATGTGCTTATCGTTAATCTCCACACCCTGCGAACGGTAAACCGTCTGAACCTCGTTATTGAGGTGCTCTTGCAGAGCCTGAGGACCACAGGCCTCGAGGAGATCCTCGGGGGCCACGGGGCCTTCGGTGATTTGATCACCACGGACCACCATGTCACCTTCACCGACGATCATGTGCTTACCCATCGGGACGAGGTGATCGGCAGTTTCGCCAGACTCAGCATGCGTGACGATGACTTTGCGCTTACCACGAACCGTTCCTCCAAAGGAGATTTCACCGTCGAGTTTAGCAATGACGCAGGCATCCTTCGGGCGGCGAGCCTCGAAGAGTTCCGCAACCCGAGGAAGACCACCGGTGATGTCACCCGTTTTAGAGATCTTCCGAGGTGTCCGTGCCAGTTGCACACCACCAGCGATCTTGGCATTTTCTTTCACCGAAAGGTGAGCGCCAACTGGAATCGAGTAGCTGTGAAGGACATCGCCAGACTTCGCATCAACAATGACAATCTGCGGGTGCAAATCTTCCTTGTGCTCAGTCACGGTCATTCCCTTCTTACCAGTCGCCTTGTCCGTCTCAGACTGCACTGTAATTCCAGAAATCATATCGCGGAATTCCACCTTACCACCGGACTCAGCGATGATGGGAACGGAGTGAGGATCCCAAGTGAGGATTGACTGATTCTTCTTCACCTCTCCTCCATCTTCGACCGAGATCACAGATCCGATCACGACATTGTAAGACTCAAGCTCAAGACCATCCTTATCACGAATGAGGAGAGCTCCATTCTTATTCAGGACTACGAAGTTCCCATCGACATCCTTAACGGTGCGGAGATCCTTATAGAAGGCGACTCCCTTGTTCTTCGCTTTAATCTCTGGCTGCTTCGTCGCACCAAGAGCAACACCACCGGAGTGGAAGGTTCGCATCGTCAACTGAGTTCCTGGCTCACCGATGGACTGCGCGGCAATAATACCGACTGCTTCACCGATCTTACCAAGATTACCCGTGGCGAGGTTCAAGCCGTAACACGCCTGACAACATCCACGCTCTGATTCACAAGTGAGCGGGCTGCGGATCTTCAGGCGCTCGTGGCCGACGTTTTCGACCGCGATCGAGGTTGCCTCATCCATCAGCTCACCTGTCTTGACAATTGTTTTGCCAGAAACAGGGTCTTTGATGGTCTCGCAAGAAGTCCGGCCATAGATACGGGACTGAAGAGAAGCGGCCTCTTCATCACCAGAGTAAATGGCGTGAACCGTAATCCCCTTCACCGTGCCACAATCAGGCTCGGTAAGGATCACGTCCTGAGAAACATCTACCAACTTACGAGTCATGTAACCCGAGTCAGCAGTCTTCAGAGCGGTGTCAGCGAGTCCCTTACGGGCTCCGTGAGTGGAGATGAAGTATTCCAATACCGAGAGTCCTTCACGGAAGTTTGAGGTGATGGGACGCTCAATAATCTCACCAGAAGGCTTGGCCATGAGACCACGCATTCCAGAGAGCTGCTTAATCTGGTTCTTGTTACCACGAGCACCGGAGTCGACCATCATGAAGAGTGAATTGGCCTTTTCCTTACCCTCGTTAAACTCGAGTTTACGATAAAGAGCATTCGCAATGTTGTCTCCAGCACGGGTCCAAATATCGACCACCTTTTGGTAGCGCTCGCCATTGGTAATGACACCATTGCGATACTGCTTATTGACGGTCTCAACTTCTGCATACGCAGTTTTAAGCTCTTCTGGCTTCTCCTCAGGAATCACCATATCGACAATCCCGATAGAACAACCGGAGCGCATCGCCTCCTTGAAGCCTAATTCCTTAAGCTGATCCATCGTCGCCACCGTGGCCTTACCTCCAGCTTGCTGGTAGCAGCGCCAGATGATGTCGCCGATTTGTCCCTTACCGACATTGTGGTTGAAGAAACCGACGCCTTCAGGCCAGATCTCGTTGAAGCGAACGCGGCCCGGAGTGGTCTGGATCACTTTCGCTTCCTTATCACCAAAGACGGTGTCCTTACCAAAGTCAGGGTTCGCGATGCGAATCGGCTCGTGGTAGTCGACCTTGCGGTTCGCAATCGCAAATTCCACTTCCGTAGTATCCGCGAAGAGAGGCAAGTGACCGAGTTTCTCAATCTCCTTCGCGGTCCGGTTCTTGGACCACGTCAGGTAATACGTCCCTAGAATGATGTCCTGGGAGGGAGTGATCACGGGACGTCCAGATGCCGGCGAGAAGATGTTATTAGTCGCGAGCAGAAGCTGGCGGCACTCCATCTGCGCCTCTACTGAAAGCGGAACGTGCACCGCCATCTGGTCACCATCGAAGTCCGCATTATAGGCACCACAAGTGAGCGGGTGCAGACGAATCGCGGATCCCTCAATGAGAACTGGCTCGAAGGCCTGAATCGAAAGACGGTGAAGAGTCGGAGCGCGGTTGAGCATCACCGGGTGTCCTTTGGTCACCTCAGCGAGGATGTCCCAGACCTCGGTGGTCTTGCGGTCGATCATCTTCTTCGCTGAACGCACAGTGTGGCAGTAGCCAAGCTCTTTCAGGCGACGAATAATGAATGGCTCGAAGAGAGTCAGAGCCATCTTCTTAGGAAGACCACACTGGTTCAGCTTGAGCTCAGGTCCGATCACGATGACGGAGCGACCAGAGTAGTCCACTCGCTTACCAAGAAGGTTCTGACGGAAACGTCCGCCCTTACCCTTAAGCATGTCAGAAAGGGACTTGAGAGCGCGGTTTCCAGCGCCGGTGACCGCACGGCCGTGGCGACCGTTGTCGAAGAGCGCATCAACCGCTTCCTGAAGCATGCGCTTCTCGTTACGGATGATGACCTCTGGGGTCTTAAGCTGCATCAAATTACGGAGACGATTGTTCCGGTTGATGACGCGGCGGTAGAGATCATTCAAGTCAGAGGTCGCAAAGCGGCCCCCTTCCAAAGGAACAAGCGGACGAAGGTCAGGAGGAATGACTGGGAGGATCGTCATGATCATCCACTCAGGGCGTGAGTTGGACTGCAGGAATCCGCGAGCGAGCTTAAGACGCTTCGCAAGTTTCTTACGATTCTGCTTTGAACGAGTCGCCTCCATCGCTTCTTCAAGCTCAACGATCAGCTCCTCAAGCTTCACTTGGCTGAGAAGATCACGGATCGCCTCAGCGCCCATTCCGGCGCGGAAGGACTCATCACCGTAGTCATCTTCAGCATCCCGAAGCTCCCCTTCTGTCAAAAGCTGACCACGCTCAAGAGCGGTCTTACCGGGCTCAGTGACAAGGTAGTCCTCATAATAAATGACGCGCTCTAACTCACGGGCAGTCATGTCAAGGACAAGACCGATGCGGGAAGGCATGCACTTGTAGAACCAAATGTGAGAGACGGGAACGGCAAGGTCAATGTGCCCCATGCGCTCACGACGAACGCGGCTTAAGGTCACCTCAACGCCACAACGGTCACAAACGGTGCCCTTGTGCTTAATGCGCTTATATTTTCCACAGGCACATTCCCAGTCACGGGTGGGACCGAAGATTTTTTCGCAGAAAAGACCACCCTTCTCAGGCTTAAAGGTCCGGTAGTTGATGGTCTCAGGATTGAGAACCTCGCCCTGGGACCAGCCACGAATCGTTTCTGGGTTTGCGACGGTGATCGAAACCTGATCGAAGGGATCTGGTTTTTGGTCGACTCCGTAAAGTTCGCGAAGATTAGTTTCAACACTCATGATATTAGGTACTAGGTTTCTAGTTTTAGGTTATTAGGTTATGGGTTGAGGTTGATTTAGAGAGTGAGATCATCGAGTGAGAAGTCATCGCCCGTCTTCGCACCGGCTTCCGATCCGGAACGTCCGGGTCGAACGTCGAGTCCGAGTGATTGCATCTCTTTGATGAGAACATTGAAACTCTCAGGAGTTCCTGCTTCGAGTTGATTATCCCCTTTTACGATCGCCTCGTAAATACGGGTCCGGCCTTGGACATCATCTGACTTGACGGTCAAAAGCTCCTGCAAGGTGTAGGCTGCGCCATAAGCCTCGAGAGCCCAGACCTCCATCTCACCGAATCGCTGACCACCATACTGGGCCTTACCACCAAGCGGCTGCTGGGTCACAAGTGAGTATGGACCAACGGCACGGGCGTGAATCTTATCAGCCACAAGGTGACCGAGCTTCAGCATGTAAATGATGCCGACCACCACGGGCTGGTGAATCGCTTCTCCGTTTCGTCCATCATAGAGAGTGGACTTACCGGCGACTGATCCATCTTTGCCATCACCAATCCAGGTGAAGCCGTCGACTTTCTTAGCTTGGGACATGTATTCCCAAATCTTGTCTTCGTGGATACCGTCGAAAATTGGAGTGGCCACTTTGAAGCCGAGCGCCTTCGCGGCGACTCCAAGGTGAGTTTCCAAAACCTGTCCCACGTTCATACGAGAGGGAACACCGAGAGGGTTTAGGCAGATATCGACTGGCGTTCCGTCAGAGAGGTAGGGCATGTCCTCTTCCGGCACGATGACCGAGACAACCCCCTTGTTACCGTGACGTCCCGCCATCTTATCACCGACGCTGAGCTTACGCTTCGCCGCGACGAAGACCTTCACTTCCTTTACGACACCGGGATCAATCTCGTCACCACTCTCGATCTGATCGAGGCGGCGCTCACGGTCTCCATCGAGTTCCGCAAAGCGACCTTCGAAGGTGGAGATGATTTCGAGAATCTTGTTTCGGATCGGAGAAGGATCAATCTCGATGTGATCGTAGACTGAGGCCAACTTACGCAGGAGAGTCTTAGTGATCTTACGATTCGCAGGAATGATGATCTCACCAGACTGCGCGTTTACGACATCGAGCGGGATTTTTTCTCCAAGAAGAATGTCGGAGAGCTTCTCAGTCAGCTGATCCGTGAGTTGATCTTTTTTCTTCTTATAGTCATCGTTGATCTTCTTAAGCTGCTTCTTGAGCTTCGCAGGATCAGCCTCGAGCTCCTTACGGCGAGCCATCCCGTGAGTGGCGATACGGATGTCCTGAACGATGCCGGTGCAACCGGAAGGAACACGAAGCGAGGTGTCCTTCACATCTGCCGCCTTCTCACCAAAGATCGCGCGCAAGAGGCGCTCTTCCGGAGCAAGTTCAGTTTCGGATTTTGGAGTGATCTTACCGACGAGAATATCACCAGGCTTCACTTCAGCACCGATACGAACGATTCCGTCGTGATCGAGATTCTTAAGAGCCTCTTCCCCGACATTTGGAATGTCACGAGTGATTTCCTCAGGTCCGAGCTTGGTGTCACGAGCAGCGCACTCGAACTCACTGATGTGAATCGAGGTGTAGATATCATCTTTTACCATGCGCTCTGAGATGACGATGGCATCCTCAAAGTTATAGCCGTTCCATGGCATGAAGGCGACGAGCACGTTGGCACCGAGAGCGAGTTCTCCGTGCTGGGTGTTCGGGCCGTCTGCGATGATGTCGCCGTTCTTGATCTTCTGACCTGTATTGACGAGGGGCTTTTGGTTAATGCAAGAACCAGAGTTCGAGCGCATAAACTTACGAAGCGGGTAAACAAAGATCCCCTTATCAGGGTTCGACTTGATCGACTCAGGCTCAGAAAGGAAACGCTCTTCTGAAACAGGAAGCTTTCCGTCCTTCGTGGTGATGATGAATTCAGCGGACGAAGCAGCGACGATGCCGTCTGCCTCAGCGACGATCACCGAACGGGAATCGCGAGCAGCTTTCTCCTCAAGACCGGTGCCGATGTATGGCGAGTCGGAAACGAGAAGTGGCACCCCTTGGCGCTGCATGTTGGATCCCATGAGTGCGCGGTTCGCATCATCGTGCTCAAGGAAGGGAATGAGGCCAGCCGCAACTGAAACAAGCTGCTTCGGCGAAACATCCATGTAGTCCACCCGATCAGGATCGACCTCGAGGAATTCCCCACGCTCACGAGCGGTGATGCGTGCGTTCAGGAACTTACCAGCCTTATCGATGGTATTGTTAGCCTGCGCAATGAGGTAGCCCTCTTCTTGGTCAGCGGTGAGATACTCGATGGTGCTCGTGACTTTACCTTTCTTAACGACGCGGTAGGGAGTCTCGATGAATCCGAACTCGTTAATCCGAGCGTAGGTGCACATTGAGTTAATGAGACCGATGTTTGGTCCCTCCGGAGTCTCAATTGGGCAGATCCGGCCGTAGTGAGAGGTGTGAACGTCTCGAACCTCGAAGCCAGCACGATCGCGGTTCAGTCCACCAGGTCCAAGAGCCGAAAGACGGCGCTTGTGGGTGAGCTCAGCGAGCGGGTTAGTTTGGTCCATGAACTGAGAGAGCTGAGAGCGACCAAAGAAGTCGCGAACCACCGCACTGAGTGCCTTCGGGTTGATCAACTTCTGAGGAGTCATGCCCTCAATGTTCACATCAAAAAGAGTCATGCGCTCTTTGACCAAGCGCTCGGTGCGGGCGAGACCGACTCGGCACTGGTTGGCAAGAAGCTCACCGACCGCACGAACACGACGAGAGCCGAGGTGATCGATATCATCGAGGATGCCCTCCCCTTTCTTTAGTCCGAGGAGATACTTCGTGGCAGCGAGGAAGTCCTCACCGACCATGATGCGCTCATTTGAGTCCACATCAATACGGAGCTTTTGGTTGATCTTATAACGACCGACGCGAGTGAGGTCATATTTCTTAGGATCAAAGAAGAGGCGCTTCAGGAGCGCGCGAGCGTTGGCTGCGGTTGGTGGATCACCAGGGCGCAACTTACGGTAAATATCCTTCAGGGCTGACTCCTCATCATGAGCTGGGTCTTTCTTCAAGGATTTCACAAGAATCTCATCTTCGCTAGAGTCGATCACCTCGATCGTCTTCTGACCAAGAGCGACCAGTTGGCGAATCACTCCGATCGAGAGAGGTTCATAGGCGCGCGCCACAACGACCTCCCCGTCCACGATGTCCTCGAAGGCCATCAGAGAGGCCAGAGACTCCTCATCCATTTTCTCACTAATTTTGAGCTTCTGGATGTTGTAGAAATTGGAAACCAAATCGCGCTCAGTTGGGTATCCGAGAGCACGGAGGAAAGTGGTGACGAGGAACTTACGACGGCGACGGCGGCGGTCGAGGTAGACGTAGGCAAGATCGTTCGTATCGAACTGGACCTCAAGCCAAGATCCACGATCTGGAATGATGCGGAAACTATGGAGAATCTTACCATTTAGGTGAACTGATTTCTCAAAACAGATGCCGGGAGAACGGTGAAGCTGAGAAACGATCACGCGCTCCGCTCCGTTGATGACGAATGTTCCGCGACGAGTCATCATGGGAAGTTCCCCCATGTAAACGCGCTCTTTTTTCGTTCCCGTGTCATCTTTCAGATTGAAAGTGACATAAAGAGCGGCGGAAAAAGTCTCGCCGGTCCTCAAGGCATCAAGGGCACTCTCTTTCGAGTCTTCAATGTCATAGGAAACGAAACCAAGCTCGATGGTTTCGTCATAAGATTTAATAGGGAAGACCTCTTGAAAAACAGCCTGTAGGCCGCCTTCTGTCCGCTTGGAGGGCGGGACGTCTTTTTGCAGAAAATCCTCATAGGATTTAGACTGCACCTCAATCAGGTTGGGTGGCTCGATGACCTCCTCGATGGTTCCAAAGTATTCTCGCTTCAACATAATATTAGGATCCGGATGAGAGTTTACGCCTAGCTTTCGTGATCAACTCAATCGTTGAAAGCGTGGCGGAGTTCTGGGTCTGGAATTGCAATTTCCGAGTGTGTCTACTTGTGATGGTGGGCACGAACGGAGGGGAATCACTTTCGACGAAAAATCCCAAATATGAAATTTGGGTCAAATTAGGGTCGATTGGGACTCTCCTCCGGCCGGGCCCAACTCCGATTCGTAAATCGAAGTTGGGTGAAAAATCCGGAGATTATTTTACTTGAGCTCGACTTTGGCTCCAGCTTCCTCGAGGGCTGCCTTAGCGGCTTCCGCATCGTCTTTGCTGGCTCCTTCGAGAACTGCCACTGGGGCACTCTCAACAAGCTTCTTAGCGTCGGCAAGACCGAGCCCAGCAGCAACTCCACGCACAGCCTTAATGACTGCGATCTTGTTGCCACCTGCCTCAGCAAGCATGACGTCAAATTCGGTCTTCTCTTCAGCGGCGCCACCGGCGTCACCGGCTGGAGCTGCAACAGCGACTCCTGCGGCAGGTGCAGCGCTTACGCCCCACTCCTCTTCGAGATTCTTAACCAATTCAGCAGCTTCCAAGATGGTGAGCTTGCCGAGTTCTTCTGCAATTTTAGTAATGTCTGACATTGTATTTTTTTTGTCGGTATCGTCGCAATCGGGGCTTTCCGATTATTTCAGTCTGACTGCCGCAAGACCGACGAGGAACCAGTTTTGTGATCCAGGCCTCTCCTTCCCTGCCGAGCAGATCCAGTCGGGCCATCCGTTCAAATTTGTTATTCTCCTTTGTCGACCTTTGCCTTGATGACACGAGCGAGGCTTGCCCCTGGCTCGTTGGTGATGCGTGCCAACTGGGTGGCCGGAGCGTTGATGGTGGCAAGAAGCTGGGCGAGAAGAACATCGCGTGGTGGAAGTGCCGCGAGGCCCTTCACATCTGATGAACTGAGGACAGCACCATCTAGGATGCCTGCCTTAATCTCAGGCTTCTTGAACTCTTTTTCAAAGTTTGCGACGACCTTTGCCACGGCGCAGACGTCTGAGTCTCCAGTCACAAAGGCAGTTTGCCCGCTAAGCTCCTCGCTGAGGTCAGGGAGGCCCGCATCGGCGAGGACACGCTTCATGAAGGAGTTCTTGGCAACATGGCACTCAGCTCCTTGCTCGAGGAGGCGACCGCGGAGTTCATCAAACTCAGGGACGGTAGTTCCAGCGTAGTCAACGACGAGGACGAAGGAGGACTCGTCAACACGTCCCTTGATTTCGTCGAGAATGAATTTCTTATCTGGGTTCATGGTCTGTGTTTCAGGTTAAGCGGTGTAAGGGGTGATATCGAGAGAGAGACCTGGCAGCATGGAGGCGGCGAGGGTAAAGCTCTGGATGTAGTTGCCTTTCGCGGAGGCGGGCTTGGCTTTTAAGATGCTGTCAACAAGGGCGCCGAGGTTCTCGCCAATTTGATCTTCCGAGAAGGAAAGCTTGCCACAAGCGGCGGCGATGTTTCCGCTTTTGTCGACCTTGTAGTCGATCCGGCCTGCTTTCACGGCATTGACAGCAGCGGCGGTATCGTCTGTGACGGTCCCGGTCTTGGGGTTTGGCATGAGGCCGCGCGGTCCGAGAACTCGGGCGATCTTACGCACTTCAGTCATGGCGTCGGGAGTCGCGATAGCCGCGTCAAAATCAGTGTAGCCATCAAGCACTTTCTTGATGAGATCCTCGAAGCCAACCTCATCTGCGCCGGCATCGGTGGCAGCCTTAGCGGCATCACCGGTGGCGAATACGATGACCTTGACCTTCTTACCAGTTCCATGCGGAAGGGCGACGGAACCACGGACCATCTGATCGCTCTTACGGGGATCAACGCCGAGGTGCGCGGAAAGAGTGACGGTGGCGTCAAACTTCGGAGCTGGCAATTTCTTCAAAAGGCCCACCGCTTCGTCGAGGGAATAACTCTTCCCTTCTTCGACGAGGGCTGCAGCCTTCTCGTATCGTTTACTTCTTTTGTTACTCATTATTTTATTTGCAGTGCGGGCGGAGTGGGAATGCTTTCACCACCCCTCCTGCGGGTGTTGGAAATACTTAGCCCTCGATCTCGAGGCCCATTTGGCGGGCCGTTCCGGCGAGGATTTTAGCAGCTTGCTCAGGATCTTTCGTATTAAGGTCAACAATCTTACGGTCAACCACTTCCATGAGTTGCTTTTTACTGATTTTACCGACCTTGACCTTATTGGGTTCTCCGGAACCGGAGGCGAGGCCTGCGGCTTTCTT
The DNA here is from genome assembly GCA_937944055.1 of uncultured Verrucomicrobiales bacterium. Lineage (GTDB taxonomy): Bacteria > Verrucomicrobiota > Verrucomicrobiia > Verrucomicrobiales > Akkermansiaceae > SW10. Next base: position 17,111 of record CALDZJ010000096.1, read on the forward strand.
CAAAAGAACTGCGGCGGGTGGCTGCTTGGTGACAAAGGAGAAACTCGCATCTTTGTAGACCGTGATCACGGTGGGAAGAAGGTCACCTGCCGACCCTTGAGTCGCGGCATTGAACTCTTTACAAAAACCCATGATATTTACTCCAGCTTGACCGAGAGCAGGTCCGACGGGAGGTGAGGGGTTTGCTTGTCCGGCTTGAATTTGGAGTTTGAGGACTGATTTTACTTCCTTGGCCATGATAAATAAAGTGCTAGTAGAGATTTGCCGCTAGGGCGAGGTGTGTGTGGGGAGAAAATTTAGAAAAAGTCAAGATGAAACTGCTTTGCGATGAAGATTGAATGCTGCTTAGGCCTTTTCAACCTGCCAGTATTCCAGCTCGACAGGAGTGGAACGTCCAAAAATGGTGACGGCAACGCGCATTTTACCGCGCTCTGGGTCAATCTCTTCAACGATGCCATTCTGAGACTCGAAGGGACCGTCTGAGACTTTGACCTCGTCGCCAACCTCGAACTCGATGGATGGACGCACGCTGCCTTCGCGTTCCTCGATCTGGCTGAGCATACTAGCGACCTCCTTGGGGCGCATGGGAATAGGCTTATTCTTAGCTCCAGCGAAGCCGATCGAGCCATCCAGCTGCTGCATGAAGGACCAAGTGTCCTCGACCACCTCGTTGTGTTCATCGAGAAGGTGCATGTTGATAATGACGTAGCCCGGGAAGAACTTTTTCTTGGCCTCGGTCTTTTTGCCAGCCCGAACCTCGGAAACCAGCTCGGTGGGGACGAGGACATTGAAGATCTTGTCGCCAAGCTCTTCAGACTCCACGAGACGCTCGATGCGGGCCTTCACTTTGGCTTCTTGGCCAGAAAGGACGTGAACGACATACCACTGGTCTTTTGCTGCGGGAATACGAGGCATTTTGAAAAATTGATGTTTCGTTAAAAACGGAAAATTATGGGGAAGAGCGGCCTTATTTGGCCAAGCCTCCTAAAAAGGTCACTGCTTGAGTGTGAATGAGATCCCAAAGAGCCACGTAGGCGGCAAGAAGGATGATTGCGATGAGAACAACGATCGTTGAATCGATGAGTTCCTTGTATTTCTTAAATCCACGAATTTTAGGATCAGACTCCCAAGGCCAGGATGCTTTACGAAGCTCAGTTTTAACCTCGCCGATGAATTTGAAGAGTTTTTGGAACATTTTTGAAAATGAGGAAGAAAGTGGCAGGACAGATAGGACTCGAACCTACAACCCTCGGTTTTGGAAACCGATGCTCTACCAATTGAGCTACTGTCCTTTAACTTTTAAGATGTTTATATTTTGAGGCGAGTGAGGGGCACTCCCTTTTAAAAGGAGTGCCCCTGTAAAACCAGCCAACAAGTCGCCTTCTCGGATTGAAAAGTCAACCTGTCAATAAATCGAGTTAGGCAATGATGTCACCCACACGACCAGCACCTACGGTGCGTCCGCCTTCGCGAATCGCGAAGCGCATAGCTTTCTCCATAGCAACTGGTGTGATCAACTCGATGGTAAGACTTACGTTGTCACCAGGCATGACCATCTCGACACCGTCAGGGAGGGAGATGGAACCGGTCACGTCAGTCGTGCGGAAGTAAAATTGCGGACGGTAGTTCGCAAAGAAAGGGGTGTGACGTCCACCTTCGTCCTTAGAAAGGACATACACCTCAGCGGTGAATTTGGTGTGAGGATTCACGGAACCTGGCTTTACGATACACTGACCGCGCTCGAGGTCGTCTTTCTTAAGTCCGCGGACTAGAAGGCCGACGTTGTCACCTGCGCGACCCTCGTCAAGAAGCTTACGGAACATCTCGATGTCAGTAATGGTGGTCTTTTGAGTGTCGCGGATACCGACGATCTCAACTTCACCCATCTTCTGGATGATGCCACGCTCGATACGGCCAGTCGCAACAGTTCCACGGCCTTCAATCGAGAACACGTCCTCAATCGGCATGAGGAAGTCCTGATCAACAGGGCGCTCAGGCTCAGGAATGTAGCTGTCAACAGCCTCCATGAGCTTGAGAATTGCGTCTTTATGTGCGGCGTCTCCTTCGAGAGCCTTAAGAGCGGATCCCTTGACAACAGGAATGTCGTCACCGGGGAATTCATACTGACTGAGGAGCTCGCGCACCTCCATCTCGACAAGCTCGAGGAGCTCTTCGTCGTCGACCTGGTCAGTCTTGTTAAGGAAAACTACAAGTGCAGGCACTCCCACCTGACGAGCAAGGAGGATGTGCTCACGAGTCTGAGGCATAGGGCCATCAGCAGCGGAGACCACGAGGATACCGCCGTCCATTTGGGCCGCTCCGGTGATCATGTTCTTCACGTAGTCAGCGTGACCTGGGCAGTCAACGTGTGCATAGTGACGATTTTCGGTCTCATACTCAACGTGAGCCGTGGAGATGGTGATTCCACGCTCTTTCTCCTCAGGAGCTGCGTCGATCTCATCATAAGCTTTTGCTTCACCACCTTGGACCTCAGCGAGGATCGTGGTGATTGCTGCAGTGAGGGTGGTTTTACCGTGGTCAACGTGACCGATTGTGCCGACGTTAACGTGAGGCTTGTTCCGTTCGAACTGTTCTTTAGCCATTGTATTGGTTGATTTGGTTTTAGCTGGTTTTAGCTGGTTTTGGGTCGTCTCACACATCTTTCTGGAGCTTTTGGCGGGATTTGAACCCGCGACCTCGTCCTTACCAAGGACGCGCTCTACCCCTGAGCTACAAAAGCAGAACCAGAAAGTTGCTATAGTGAGTGCCGCCAGAACGGAGTGAAGAAGAGCGAGAACCGCTCGTTTGAACGGGATATTATTCACCTTCCCTCGCACCGCTGCTGAAAGCGGGCGCAAACTAGCAAAGTCGGCCACTCTGTCAAAAGTATTTTCAAAAGAAAGTTTTTTTCATCTGAGGCCTTTATTTGAGAGGGTTTTAAGCGCAGCCGATCTCCTAAAAAAACGAGTGATTTCCCTACTCGGAAGCACTTTCAGCCTCGATTAGCCGTGAGAAGCGCTCAATCGCCGTCGCCTTTCCACTTTCTTCGTCAATTTCAACAAGCACCCCACATAAGCGCACCGCCCCCTTTGCCACCGGAAACCGAGTTGGCAACCCAGTCCGGAAGCGCCAGACCACCGAATCCACCTCACGCCCCAGGACAGAGAACTCAGGTCCACACATTCCCGCATCGGTCAGATAGGCCGTGCCCCCAGGAAAAATCACCTCATCAGCAGTTTGCACATGGGTGTGGGTCCCCACCACGAATGAGACTTGACCATCCAGCGCCCGCCCTAACGCGATCTTATCACTGGTGGCCTCGGCATGGAAATCAACCATGATCATCTTCACTCCCTCCGCTTTCAATTTCTCAATTTCGGCCTCAAGAAGAGTCAGGGGATTTTCCAAGGGAGGATTCATAAAGGTGCGTCCCATCGCATTAAGAACGGCCACCTTTCCCTTCTGAGTCTCCAGAACGACTGATCCTGCTCCCGGAGCATCAACAAAGTTAATCGGCCTTAGTAAGCGCGGTTCCGTGGGAAAGTAGTCCAAAATTTCACGCTGATCCCAGACATGATCTCCACTTGTCACGACCGCCGCTCCCGCTCGCAAAAGCTCAATACAGATCTTTGGAGTGATCCCCCGCCCCCCCGCCGAGTTCTCGCCATTGATCACGATAAAATCAGCTCCTAGCTCCTCTTTGATGGCCTTGAGATTCTGCGTTACTGCATTTCGCCCAGGCGCCCCCACCACATCTCCCAAGAATAAAATCTTCATAAATCAAGTAATGATAAAATTTAAAGTTGCGCGCCGTTTTGACTCGCTGAACTAGTGAAGCATGCGAATCAAAAAAGTTACAACGCCATTTCGTTGGCTCCTTCTCTTTCTCCCCATCGCTCTCATCACCTTCTTTCTCGCAAGGCCCGCTCCCCCTCCGCCAGAGGACCCCTCCCTCACTCGCTCCACCACTCCGGCAAAGACGCCCCGTAACTTAGCAGACCTCGCCCTCCCGCCCGATTGGTCAGAGCTCGAGCGCTTCCAAAGAACGATCTCCCGCGAGACCTTCCTCCACCGACTCCAAGCAATCTACACAAAAGATGATTCATGGAAAAAATGGATCATCATCGATGAAGAAAAAAAGACCGCCTCGCTGGGCGACTTCACCTTATTCTTCTCAGATTCAGATCAAAACCCACCGGGCGCAATTTTCGATTGGCAGACCCGTAGCGAGCTTTCCCCACATCGTTCCCTACCGCTCGCCGGCCTCCACATCGCGCTCGATCCCGGCCACATTGGTGGGGATTTCGCCGCGCTCGAGGACCGCGAATACGTCTGGGAAGACGTCATCATTCGCGAAGGGACCCTCACCCTCCGTACTGCTGAAGTCCTTGCACCCATGCTCCGAGAGCGTGGCGCAAAAGTCACCTTCGTCCGCAGCGAGCTCAGCCCCGTGACAGAAAAACGCGTCTCAGACTTCGCCAATCCACGTCTTTTTTACCGCACCTCAGAAATTCGCGCACGCGCTGAGCGGATTAACCAATCGCTCCGCCCAGACCTCGTCATCTGCCTTCACTTTAATGGAACCGCCTCACAAATCCCTGAATCATCTCAGAACTTTCACATTCTACTCAATGGCACCTACACCGCCGGAGAACTCGCCCACGAGGATGAACGTTTTCAAATGCTCCAGCGCCTCCTCGCTGGGACGATCGAGGAAGAAATCCCCCTCGCTCGCGAAATCGCCGATGCCTTTAATAAGCACAGCTCCCTCCCTCCATATCTATACTCCGAAGAATCTCGTACTTCGCAAAACATTGGTGACCACCCTAATCTCTGGGCACGCAACCTCCTCGCAAATCGTCTCTATCAATGCCCCGTTATCTTCATGGAACCCTACATCATGAATAGCCACCCCTTCATTGCACGCTTCCGAGAGAAGCCTGAAAAAATCTTCCTTGAATACGCCCGCGCAGTTGCCGAGGGCCTCACCCGCTACTACTCTCGCTCATGACAATTCTCATCGCTGGCGCCGGCTACCTCGGCACCGAGATCGCCCGCCAAGCCAGAGCAACCCACACAGTGATCACCCTCACAAAATCGGGCGATGACCACAGCGAGGCCTGTGATCTTTCCTGCCCTACCCAAGTCGCCACCCTCTCTCAAAAACACCCCACTCCGGACCTCATCATCCACTGCGCCTCCTCAGGACGTGGTGGCGCTGAAGCTTACCGCGCCGTTTTTATTGAAGGATCTCAGAACCTCCTTCGCGCCTTCCCCACCTCCCAACTTCTCCTCACCTCCAGCACCTCAGTCTATCATCAAACCGATGGCTCCGCGGTCGATGAAAACTCCCCCACCCAACCGCTTCGCGAAACATCCAAACTCCTTCTCGAGGCCGAAAAAATCGTCCTTGCATCTGGCGGCACAGTGGCCCGTCTCGCCGGCCTCTATGGCCCGAACCGCAGCGTCATCCTCCGCAAGTTTCTCGACCATTCCGCCCTCATCGAGGAATCTGGCCAGCGCATCCTCAACCAAATCCACCGGATCGACGCCGCCTCCGCCTGCCTCCACCTCGCCACCCAAAATCTCTCCGGCATTTATAACATCTCTGATAACGAGCCCATCACCCAACTCGAATGCTACCAAAGGCTCGCCACCCACTTTCAGAAACCACTCCCGCCCACGGGGGAAAAAAACACCTCCCGCAAGCGAGCCTGGACTCATAAAAAGGTCCTAAACCACAAACTCCGCAACACCGGCTGGTCGCCCACCTTTCCCTCCTACTTCGACGCACTCGACTCGCTCATTTAAAAAAAATCACTTTTTTCTGAATTCCATAAAATAAAGCACCGCCACCCTCGTCTAAAAAGGGCAAATACGAAGTCAGGCTGCCTTCCCCCCCCTTCAGCAGACTGGCCTCCTCCCCCCCCTAACTAGATTGCCCAACTTTCACGCCCCCCAGTGAAAGTTGGGCTTTCTGCTATCCAGATCACCCCCTTGCCTTTCTGGCCGATGCCCCTCGACAGCCAGAGCCCTCACCCTTACCCTGCCTAAACGTGAGGTCGTTTCTTCTCATCATCAGCATCATCCTAGGATACGCCCTATTGAGAGGATGGCCCGCCGATTGGCACCCTATCGTCCGCGTTTGTCTCGCCGTCTCCGCTCTCGTCATCGCCTTCGCCATCTGGGGACGTAGCGAGCGACCACGCTCCCAAGCAGCCCGCCCCCTGCGCCCCCCACATCTCCTTGACTACCTCACAGTAGGCATTGCCATCCTCTGCATCGAGTGCTTCTTCCTTGTCTTCCTCTCGCTCGCTCCCTCGAAGACGGAATACCTCGCCCTAGCGCTTGACCAGTCCCTCCACCCAGAAATTTACCAAAACACCACCGACCCAAACTCAAATCAAAAAAATGCCCCAGCCACTCCCGGATCTGAGGGCCCACGCACCACCTCAAACTGGCTCTTCTCCGGCCCTGGCCCGCGCTCCCTAAATAAGAACGACAAAGTCACCCCCTCCAATCGCCCCGAGCTCTACCTCTTCCCCACCACCAAGGAAGACGCCTCCCGCCTCCTCTCTTCAGAACTCTTCCTGCGCAGCTTCACTCTCGCGACCTATCGAGGCGGCTCCTGGTTTCCCAAAGCCACCATCCCCCGCACGCTCACTGCCACAAACTCCTCCATCGCTCGCCCCCTTGCCAAGCCCACCCCGCCCGGCTCCTCCGTCAGCTATGACATCTCTCACCCCGCCAGCCCCTTCGGCCAAACTCTCGCCGTCACCATCCCTGACTTCAGCTCCATCAGCCTCCCTAGCCTCCGAGAAATCTCACCCGATACCTTCCGCCTTCCCTCCTCAGAAATTTCAAAAAGCACCTACCGCTACCAAGTCGCCTCCACCCTCTTCCGCTTCGAACAAGTCCCGCAAAATGCCCCCATCTTAGCGAGTTCAGCCCCGTCAGCCCCATCAGCACACAGCGACTACCTCACCCTCCCCAGCGATCCCGCCCTCCGGCAAAAAATCAAAACCCTCGCCGCCCGCTTTGGCCCAGCCTCACGAGACGCCCTCCTCCAGCTCCGCGAGGACCTAAGGACCCGCTACCGCTACTCCCTCCAAGTCAACATGCCCGATGAGACAGACCCCCTTGACTCCTTCCTCTTCGGGACCCGCATCGGCTACTGCACCCACTTCGCCACCGCCACCGCCATGCTCACTCGCGCCATGGGCATCCCTTCCCGCATCGCCTTCGGCTGGTCCGGCGGGCGCTACTTTGAAGGGCCTAAGCTCTTCGTCTTCCGCGCCCGTGAAGCCCACGCTTGGACAGAAATCCACCTCCCCGACCTCGGTTGGGTCATCTTTGAAACCACCCCCGCCAGCCGAGATGAAGGCAGCTCCTCACTCGCCGACTTAAATGAAAAGCCCCCCCTTGAGGACCTCCTTGAACTCGCAGAAGAAGACACCCCCGCCCAGCTCCTCGCCCCCCTTCGCCGAGCCGCCTCCCTCGTAGGTCTTGCCGCCCTCATCGCCCTTCTCATCACCCTATTTCTCCGGCGCTCCGGCACCCCAGCCGCCCCTCCATCCCCCGCCCTCCAGCTCCTCCCTAGCACCCCTCACTACCTCAGCGCCTTCCGCCGCGCCTGCCTTGCCCACGGCCAGCCCATGCCCCTAAGCCGCACCCTCCGCAGCCACCTCTCACTCATCGAGGCACCCGACTTCACCCATGATCTCCTCACCTACCACTACGCCGTCCAATACGGCCAATCCTCCCGCAGCAAAACCACCGAGAAACAACTCCTCCACCAGCTCAAAGCCTGGGAAAAATCCGCAACTCCGACGGAAAAATCCTAAGCTAGAAAAAAATTGAAAAAAACACAGCTTCCTCGAATAAGCCCCGCCCCTTTCCGTCTCAAGGACACAGCGAGCAACAACGTCTGTCCCCCCTAACAAGAGCCTATCATCCTCCCAGAGGATGCTAGGCTCTCTCTTTTCTTGCCAGTCCTCCCTCCCCAGCCCACGTTCTTCCCAATGAAATTCCGCGAGCTTCTCATCGCCACCATCGCCGCTCTCCTTGCCGCCTGCAGCGCTGGCCAAGCTCCCCCCATCCAGCCGCCCTCCCCCGCTCCACCCACCGCTACAGCTCCCAACCCTCAACCCATCATCGTCCGCCCCAGTGCCGTTCGCCCCCCTCTCCCCTCCACAACGCCCCCTTCAATCCGAGCAGAAAGTGCCGTCGTCATCGACACCATCAGCGGCCGCATCCTCTACCAAAAAAACGCCAGCTCACAAAGAGCCGTCGCCAGCACCCAAAAACTCCTCACCGCCCTCTGTGTCCTCAGAGCTGGCCCCCTTGCCGATCCCGTCACCATCCAAGAATCTGACACCAAGGTCGAACCCTCCAAAATTTACGTCAAAGCCGGAGAGACCTACACCCGCCGTGAATTGGTCAAAGCCCTCCTCATCAAAAGCGGTAACGACGTTGCCAAAAGCCTCGCCCGAGACGTCGCCGGGAATGAAGCCGCCTTCGTCCAGCTCATGAACCACACCGCCCGCTCCATCGGCATGACCCAGTCACAATTCAAAAACCCCCACGGCCTCACCGAAGACGGCCAATACTCCACCGCCCTTGACATCGCCACCCTCGCCCGGGAAGTCACCAAGACCCCATACTTCCGCGAGTGCATGCGCACCAAGTCCTACACCTTCACCCACTCAGATGGCCGCACAAAAACCCTCAACAACACCAACCAAGTCCTCTCCCGCCTCGACTACTGCACCGGCATGAAAACCGGATACACCAGAGCCGCAGGCCGCTGCCTCGTCTCCTCAGGAGTTCTCAATGGCAAGGCCGTCATCGTCGTCGCCCTCGGCTCCACCACCACCGAGATATGGAACGATTCAGAGAAACTCCTCAAGTGGGCCCTCGAGTAAGCCCCTGCCAACGGCAGCACCCTCCCCTCGTTTCACTCTTGCCATTCCCAGAATCCCAGCTAACTAAGCTCTGTTCTTGGGAAACTCCAACTCCCTCCCCCATTTCCAATCGAGTCGATGAGAGACTGGTGACGGGCCTTTAAATTCACTCGTCGAGCCTCGCCCGCTTTCCCCTCTTTTTTTTCACGGTCAGCCGGCACCTCACTACCACATGATTCCAACCACCTTCGAGGAGCTTGCCCTGGCCGCTCCCCTCAAACGCGCTCTCGCCGAGCAAAACTACACCACACCCTCGCCAATCCAGGCTCAATCCATCCCCATCCTGCTCGAAGGGCGAGACCTCTTAGGAATCGCCCAGACCGGCACCGGCAAGACCGCCGCCTTCTCACTCCCCATCTTAAACGCCCTCCACCAAGAGTCAAAACACCCGCAGCGCCGCTCCGCCCGCGTCCTCGTCCTCACCCCCACTCGCGAGCTCGCTTCACAAATCTCTCAATCCTTCGAGACCTACGGAAAGGGCATCCGTTTTTCAAAAACCCTCATCTTCGGAGGCGTCGGTAAAAACCCGCAAATCCGTGCCATGAAAAATGGGGTCGATGTCCTCGTCGCCTGCCCCGGCCGCCTTCTCGACCACATGAACGAGGGAGATGTCGACCTTTCCGGAGTCGAATTCTTCGTCCTCGATGAAGTCGACCGCATGCTCGACATGGGATTTCTCCGTGACGTCAAAAAAATCGTCGCAGCCCTCCCGGCTAAAAAACAATCCCTCTTCTTCTCCGCCACCCTCGCCCCCTCCATCAAAGACCTGGCCAACCGCATCCTGCATGAGCCCGCCCACGTCTCCATCGAGCCCAAGCGCACCACCGCCGAAAAAGTGGACCAACGCGTCTGCTTCCTCGATAAAGACCATAAAAAGGAACTCCTCCTTCAGCACCTAGAAGCTCAGCGAGGCCACGGCCTCACCATCATCTTCTCCCGCACCAAACACGGTGCAAATAAGCTCTGCAAATCGATCAACTCCGCCGGCTTCGAGTCCGAGGCGATCCACGGAAACCGCTCGCAACCCCAGCGCGAACGCACCCTCGAGAAATTTAAGGCAGGCCGCCTACCCATCCTCGTCGCCACAGATGTCGCCGCGCGCGGAGTCGATGTCAAAGACGTCACCCTCGTCATCAACCTCGACATTCCGAATGAAGCCGAGGCATACGTCCACCGCATCGGCCGCACTGGGCGGGCAGATGCCAGCGGCAGCGCCGTCTCATACTGCTCCCCAGAAGAGCATGAATTCTACATGGATATTGAGAAGCTCATCAAAAAGAAACTCCCCGTCGACCTCGACCATCCATACCATCACGAAGAGCTGGCTGAGCTCCACTCCCGAGGCCTCAAAGCCCGTGAATCCACCCGTGACAACGGAGGGAATAAAGGAGGAGGCCGCCGTGGGGGCGGCGGACGAGGACGCAACGGCGGTGGCAGCAGCCGGAACAACAGCAGCCGGAACAACACCCAAAGTCAGGCACGCGGGCGCGTCTCCGACGGCAGCACCGGCCGCAGACGCCGTCGTTAAAAAAAAATCACCGCAGAACAACCCTCCAAAGGCTGCTTCCACGGTGATTGAGATACTTTTCTGCGAGCTAATCCCTAGTTCACGGTATCAAAGGACCACTGGGTGAGGTCTTGTTCGAAATCTTGCCACTGCCGCAACTGGGCAGAATTATCAGGACCGCTCGGATAGAGCACCTTATCGCTATTTAGGTTCTTAAGCTGAGTGAATCCTCTCACGTTCGTTTCGAGATAAAATCGAGTAAAGGTTCCATAAGGCCCTGACCAAGGTTCCACTGTCGCTCCAGCTCCATTTCCGGTCGATGTCATGCCGAGATACTTAGAAAAAGAACCAGCACTCCGGAAGACAACTTCGTTATTCAAAGTCCCCGGGACGATCCGCCATGTCTGACTTGAAACTCCAAAGTTGTCGTATTGAGTGATTGGAGTTCCCTGATTCAGAGAATTAGCGTAGCTAGAAATCACTTTCTTCGTGACGCGGTTCTTGATGGACCAAAGAAGATCACCAGGACCATTCTGCGGTTTCAACTTGCGGAAACCACTAATTGCCTGAATCCGTGGGACCATGAAAGTAGCCATGTCACTAAAGGAATCACCAAGACGGGCTCCTTTGTAGAACTGGTTCCGGTTACTCATCCGCGGAATCGTCGTACCGCCAGGCACTGAATTCACCAGCATCGCAGTATTATACAGCTTGCCGTCATTACCAGTGAAGGAGTGCCCCCTATCATGAGACGCTCCACAGCTATGACCATATTCATGAGCGAGAATGAGGCCTGAAAATCCCCAAGTGGGGTTTAACACATTGGTGATTCCATTGATAGTTGCAAAGCCCCCGCCTCCCGTTAGCGGCATGACCATCATGACATAGTCTGTGCCCATCAGGTCCATATGGATCCGCGAATTTCCGACTCCTGGATCATAGAGTTGATAATCCGTGGCAGGGGGGATCCCCTTCTGAGGCCAGATCATCGAGAGCTGTACATCCACCCCAGAATCTTCAAAGATCTGGTTTGCTCCCGTAAAGGCGACTCGCATTTGTGCTTTCACCGCACTTTCGGAGCCCCACATATTGATCGTCTCCTGGCTATACATCGCAAGGATATCTGTGTTGTGGTTTGCTGCAGAGGCAGGCGTGGCACTCAGAAGAGCCACTGCTCCCAGCAGTTGTCTTAGTGTTTTTTGGTATCTCATATTTGGTATTATGTGTGTTTTTTATGATTCACTGTGAAACAGTGAGAAATCTTGGTTTTAGCTTTCAGCGCCCCAGTTGCTGCTTCGCTGCTGAGCAATGACTGCAGGGATACTCGGCATGAGCGGTCGCGTGATCCACATCCTTCACAATGACTAAGGAGTCATCATAGGGCTGGATCTGAATGAACGCATCTCGGCTAGGAATGTGAATTTCAGCCGCGTCTGATCCCTCGTGGAAGGCGATGGTCACTAAGCTGAAGGGGTCTCCCTCAATCCGCCCCACAAAACTTCCCGCATCAGCTGAGAGAATCTCCCGCTTAATCAGATTCACTCGGATCATCTCG
>CALDZJ010000097.1 GCA_937944055.1 uncultured Verrucomicrobiales bacterium
TCGGCATCAGATGGTCGATGACGGTCGTCTCTTGAAAGGCAATTCCGATAAACCTTATCCATCTTCCCGCAGTAAGCGGCCCAACCCCATTTCTCCAACAACCTCTCCTGCGAGGCCTTCCCCATTTCTCTGCGAAGTTCAGGATTGTTAGCGAACTTTAAGACCGCCCGAGTAAAATCCCCAACGAGTTGGTTCGGAGATTCTACAGGAATCATCAGCGCATGATCCGCTGAGCAAATTTGCGCAACGCCCTGGTGATCTGGGACGATCACGGGAAGACCATTTGCCATCGCCTCTAAGACAACGTTTCCGGAGGTGTCTCGAAGACTGGTAAAAAGGAGAAAATCTGCGCGGGAGAAAAACTCATTAATCTTCTGGTGAGGAACTTGGCCTTCGAAAGTAAGCCATTCCTGATCACCTTCCTCCATCGTTCGTTCCAGATATTTTCGCAACTCACCGCTCCCAACAATATCTAAAGTGACTCGCCCTCCTTTTTTGCGAACTTCTCTAACTGCTTCGATCGCAATTTGTGGAGCTTTGCGAGCCATCAAACCTCCGATCCAAAGAGCCCTAATTTCCGCGCTCTCGTTGACTTTTTTCTCAGGGATTTTCCGAACTTGATCTGTCTGGTAAGCGGTCTCCAACATAACCGAGACAGGTGACCCTATCATACCTTGGAGCAAATCGGCAGTCTCCTGATTGGCTGCGAGGACTTGATCTGCCGATCTAAGTAAAAGCCGCGTGATGGGATTGTAGAAAAAGAACTTCACGGCAAGACTCCGCATCTTCTCAGCTCTCCTTCCCGCGATCATGGAGTCGATAAAAGCAGGAGGGTAAACCATTCCTCCCCCAAGGGGACCGAGGACAACGGGACAATCGACGCCCAACCAAAACCCAGGGAACTGGAATCCGTTGAACGTGACATGATGAATTAGGTCAAACTCGGAGAGACGCTTGCGGACAGCTATACGGCCAAATATCTGCCACGCGATGTAATAAACAGCAACGAGGGAAAACTTTCTCTTTAACCAAACCACCCAATTCGGCAAGTCATAGTAAATGAATTCGGGTTTAGGCCCTGAAATTTTTTCAAGAGCCGCCACAATGACCTCTTTATTGTTGGCCTTTGTGAGGACAGTGACTTCGGCATATTGAGCCATCCCGAGCGCGACATTCCAACCCACCCCAGGTTCGCTTCCACGGTTGGGCTCACAAGCATAAGCCGAAAGAAGGACGCGGGGCTTGGCTAGAATCTCGGAATTTACTTTCGTCATTTGCAATATTGCCACTGTTTTTTGATGCGCGCTGCAAGAAACTCCATTCCCGCTCGCACTCCATGGAAAAGTGAATCTGCCCCGCCTTGCGGAAGATAAATTCCCGAACCTCTTTGATCGGCACTACCCGGCTTCACTACGAGGGTGCTCTTGATAAGACTTGTCTGAATTTTCCAAATCGGTGTCCCCCTCTTGACCCATTCAACACGCCGGAAGGCACACTCAAGATGGTCAACGATTTCCGAGATTTGGGGGTGTCCCTCTTCATACGTAAGGAGGAGGCCAGTGGGCCGAGAAATCCTCTTTGAGTAGAGCTTAAGCTCTCGTAATGAGATTTTCCGCCCACTTCTCGTCCTATCAAAATAAGGAGATTCTTCAAAAAATGCTTTCACCCCCTCCCAATCACGCTCGCCCTCATACGAGGCGACTTGGTCGAGAAGATTCATGCACTCATCAGGGTGATTCTCGAAGAGCTCGCGCATCTTTTTTTCCAATTCAGGGAGGCTGCCAAGGTCTTTCCCCTTCGCTGCTGATTTTATGAGTCGATAGATGAATTCTACTTCAGGGGAAGGAACATTAAAGCGACGTCCAGGAGGCTGCCGGACTCCTTGAAAGAGGGTTTGATTGTCTAACAAATCGATTCCTTTACGGCGATAATCCCAGCAGACATCAAGGAGAACAGATTCAAAGGGAGACTCATTTCTGACACAAACACAATAATGTGCGTCAACCTCGTGCTCTAGAATCTGCACGAGGCTCCAGCCATGTTCTTCACAATAGTCAATAAGTGCGTGGATGAGCTCACGGGGCTGAGGACCACGAACGATGTAGTCGATGTCTGAATCAATTCCATTGGGAATCCGCTCCCAATCATGGAGGATCAAACTCGACCAGCCTTTCTCCTCAAGCATCCCCCAATATTGGTCGATGAAAGAAGCGTAATTAAGCGAAGATTTCATGAGCTAGAAAGAGCAAGCATTCCATAGAACTTAGTTACTCGCCATAGAACTTAGTTACTCGCCGACTTTAAATGATCAGCCAATCGAATAGAAAGAGCAACTGTAGTGAGGACAGGGTTTGCAAAGCTTCCAGTAGAAAAGGTAGAAGGAGCAGAAATGAACAAACCGTGGATCCCATGGACTTGGCAATTTTGATCAACAACACCGGTCTTAGGGTCAGAAGACATGCGGGTCGTCCCGATATGATGGCTGCCCACTCCGAAACCTTTTTCAACGAGACTTCTTGATTCCTCGGGTGTCTGTGTGAACTCGCCGAGGTCATTGTCAGCAAGCTCCTCTCGAAGGAGCTCATAACAAACCATGACCGAGTCCAAATCTTTCTGCGAAAATTTCCAATCCACTTTGACAAGCGGCATCCCAAATTGATCTTTCTTTTCGCTCAAGCTCACCCGACTCTCAGGATTCGGAGTCTGCTCAGAGTCGAAGTGGATCGTGTAACGATTGACCTTACTTTTCAAAGAGATCGAAGGGTATTTCCTCTTCGCAATAATCCGTTGAAAAAACCAATGTAGGGAAAATTTTATTAGCGATGGAATGCCAAAAATAATGTTTTGCAAGTGCTTGGGTACAGAATGAAAACCAGGCGACGATAGCTCTTTGCTATATTCAGGAGGAATCTGCCCTTTGAAAAATCGCTTCGCCATGTAGGCCGCTGAAAGCACACTGCTTCCGTGCGAAGCATCGGCAAAGGAAGGGTGAGTTAGAATAAAGCGGGCATTTAAAAGACCATGCTTTTTCTGAGCTTCTTCCGAGAGCCTCAGATTTCTTTTCGCATAAACGCCATCTTGCGATTTCTCGTAGATCCAATGAACGTCATTCGCGCGATTCTTGAAAGAAACCTCGCCTAAATCACCGCTAACATGTGAGCCATAATAGCGACCAACTTGGTCAAATTTATTCCCCAAGCCCTCGGGCACGACACGATTTGAAGCGAGGAGGAGGCGAGTTGATTCGAGGCCTCCAGCTGCGACGATCACCCTTGAAGCAGCTAGTTCAAAACGCGCTCCTTTCAAAGTGGCGACTTCTACACCCGTAGCTCGGCTAGCATCTTTATTTACTAACAACTGCGTGACATTGGCACGGAGAATGACCTGAATGTTTTCTGCTTCTTGAACCCTGCGACGGCAAGACTTACCAAGGTGAGTTGGGAGGCTGAACTTCCAATGGGTATCTTGCTGCCAAGTTTGGTCTGAGAGTCCAGGAATGACTTTCCGTTCGTGATCGTTTAAGGCATCTGAATTACGGTAGGAATATGTACCGAGATGGAGGTAGTCATGCGCTCGCGCGTAATAAGGATCAAGGTGGACACGCTGAAAGGGCCAACCACTGAAAGGGACATGATCTCGCTGCTTAAAATCCAATTCATCAAAGGGAGCACAGCGCCCCCCCCAAACACTTGTCGTACCTCCAAAAAGCCGCTTACGGAATGAAGACAAGCAACCGTGCTTGCTTCCTTTCGCGACCTCTCCGGCAGTCAAGGCTTGCGTCTCTCTGTTCGGCTCAA
>CALDZJ010000098.1 GCA_937944055.1 uncultured Verrucomicrobiales bacterium
TTTAGCAGAATTGCAAAAAGGGAAGGTTCTGAGTCAGGCGGAGCTTTTGCGATGTCGGGTGAGGTATTTTAGCGATGGTTTGGTGCTAGGGAGTCGAGATTTTGTGGAGAAGGCGTTTAGGGAAAAGCGGGAGTGGTTTGGCAGGAAGCGAAAGACGGGAGCGCGGGGCTTGCCGGTGGAGGGAGGGAAGCTCTATGCGCTTCGTGACTTGAAGGTGCGGGCTTTGGAGTGATGGGGAGATTTTTTTGGCGACTGAGGTAGTTCCGGGACTGTGGGGAGTGTGTCGGTGTGAGGTCGCCGAAAGTTGCAGCTTACGGCTACGATTTGATTTTCGGGTTTGGGGAGGCTGCGGGATGACCTCGGTTTAGGCGTCCTTCGCTTCAAATTCGGCTTTCGACTTCTTGCGGGCTTCCGCGACGAAGAAGTTGCAGGCTTCTTGGCAGACCATGGGGATGGCTTTGCTCTCGTCAGCGTCTCCGACGATGCCATTGAAGCGGGAAGCCTCGGAGTCGGCGAGGGGGATTTGCTCGTCGATTTTCCAGAGGATCTTCTTTACGCATTTGTTGGCAGGGCCGCAGAGTGATTGGACGAGTTCTTGGGCGCCTTGATCGGAGACATTGCGAGCGTGGCGATACATGCCGCTTTGGCGGCCGAGCTTGTCGCGGAGGTTTTGCACGCGGATGTTGCCACCTTTCCAAGCGTCCCAGAGGCCGAGCGAGGCGGGGTAAAAGAGGTCGATGGTTTGGCGGAGTTCATCGACTGAGTTGAGGTGGAAAATCCAGCCGCGTTTCAGGGAGAGCTCTCCTTTGGTGAAGCGGTATTCGCCTTCGGGGGTGTAAAGACCGATTTCGCGAGCGTCTTGGGGATCGGTGTGGACTTCGAGCGAGTCGAGGTCTTCGTCATCGAGGTGATGAAGGCGGAGCGGATTCTGAAGGATGCGAAGCTGGCCGATTTGGTCGATGCCGGAGTCGAGGGCTGCGCTGAGTTTATGCGTGAGAGACATGGAGTTCGTCGAAGGTGGAAATTTGATCGAGGATGACATCGGCCATCATGGGTTCCGTGCCGATGGCGGCGGAGTAATAGAGGGTTTTGTCTTGGAGGGAGTAGGGGTTGTTCCGGAAGACGTCTTTTTGGCTGGCGGCGAGGCCTTCTTCTTTTTCAAAACCGAGCATCATGGGGATGTCTTGGTAGCTGTGAAGGCCATCGGCGATGAAGAAGGGCACGACGACGACATTGGGAGTCGAGGAAAGCTTGGCCCAATCGGCGATGAAGGGGGGCTCTTCCATGTAGGTGTCCACGACGTCGGCGAAGTGGCACTCGGGGAGAGTTTTGATGAGCTCGACTTGATCCTTGATCGCTTTAGTGGAGTTTTTGTTGAGGCCGGTGCCGTGGCCCACGATGAAGAGAGTGGATTCTTCTTGGGGGACGCCGGGGGCGACTTCGGCAGTGCGCTGGAGGATGAGGGAAGTCATCGAGGGGTGGATGCCGACGGGATCGCAGTAGTGAATCGTTTTCCCGTGGACCTGAGTGGTGGGGCCGGAGAGCTCGAGCTCGCGGGGGATGACGTCTTGGGTGAAGTAACCTTCGCTGATGAAGTCTGGGACGACGTAGACTTCCTCGGCATCGATCATGTAAAGAGCCTCGCGCATGGAGGGTTCTTCTTTCCAGAAACAGCAGTGGACTTCGGCGAAGAGCTTGCGCTTCCGGATCTCAGCAGCGTGATCGAAGTAAGGGGTGGAGGAGTCGGGGTTTTCGGTAGAACCGTGGCCGACGATGAGCAAAGCCGAGTTGGGCTTTGGAGTGAAATTCATGCGCTATCTTAGGAGTGATTTTTGAAGGTGCAAATGAAGGATTGGGGAAATGAGAGTGGGGAACGCAGAGTTTGTGGGTTGAGAAGTGACCGAGACGGTCGCGCCACTGGAAAATTATTTGGGTAGCGCTTTTAGCCAAGCTGCGATGTCGGCGATGACTTTGTTGCTTTGGTGGTCGTGGAAGAGGAGGTGGAAGCTTTCGGGATAGAACTTGCGGGTGCTGGTGGCGGTTTCGGGGAGTTGGGCGACGAAGGCCTCGATGTCCTTGGGGTCGGAGAAGATGTCTTTGCCTCCGTGAAGGACGAGGAGGGGGATGTTGAGTTTTTGGGAGGCTTGCTTTGAGCTTTGCATCATTTTGCCGAGGGTGGTGAGGAGGCGAAGGGTGTGCTTTTTGACGTGGTAGGAATTGGTGGCGGCTTGTTCGCTGTGAACGCTGTCCTTGGTGACGCGGACTTCTTCTTGGTCGGAGAAGCTTTCGAGCGAGACGCGGGCTTTGGGGAGGAGGAAGCCGGCGAAGTTGGCGAGGGAGATTTTCCACTGAGGGAAGTCGCTGCGAATGTCGGTGATGGGGGAGGCGAGGATCATGGCGTCGCAGAGGTTTTGGCGCTCTTCGGCCTCGGCATAGGTATGGAGGGTGATGAGCGCGCCCATGCTTTCGCCACACCAGATGATCTTGGCCTTTGGGTGTTTTTTACGAATAAGGCTGGTGAAAGAGGTGAGGTCCTTGAACCAATCGTGGCGATTGCCAATGTGGCCTCGCCTTTCTTTGATGGGGTCTTTTCCTTGGCCACGAGTTTCGGCTCCATAGATGGCGGTTTTTGGAAGTTCAGCGAGAAGGTGCTTTGCGAGTGGGCGGTAGTCGGAGCTTGCGCCATTGATGCCATGGACCCCGATGATGATGAGCTCGGGTTCTTCTTGCGGCAGCCACTTGGTGTAGGGGAGGGCATCTCCATCGAAGGTGTGGAGGTGGCTTTGATCAAGGTGGATTTTGAACGGCACGGGCACGGGTTTTTGGGAGGAGCAAGAGGTGAAAAGAAGGGCTAAAAAAATCCCGATGCTCACTGCGAGGGCGCGAGTCATCGGGATCTTCATGGTGACGTTCTTAGGTGTTTTAATACTGGAAGATCGGTTTCTCAGACTTCGCGTCGATGATGGCGAAACGCTCGCGGTGGAGGTTGGCATCACTACGGAAGATGAGGCGGCCGCTGTGGGAGCGCTCGAGTTCCATGAGGATTTTTGAGTCCTCGGACTTGAAGCGGTTCAGGACGTCGGTGTTGACGGTGATGATGAGGTCACCGTCTTCGTTATTTTCCTTTTGGCGTTGGATGACGGTGTTGAGGCGGCGTTGGATCTCGATACTCATCGACATGGTGGTCTTGATGCGCGCACGTCCTTGGCAATAAGGGCAGGGTTCTAAGGTGGAGTCGAGGAGGCTTTCATTAAGGCGCTGGCGGGTCATTTCCATGAGGCCAACGGAGGAGATTTGCAGGACTTGCGTCTTGGCTTTATCTCGTTTCAGGCGCTCCTTCATGGCGCGATAGACAGTCTGCTGATCACGGCGGTGGCGCATGTCGATGAAGTCGACGACGACCAGCCCACCGATGTTGCGCAGGCGGAGTTGACGGGCCACTTCTTCTGCGGCTTCCACGTTGGTTTGGAGGAGCATTTTATCGACGTCTTTTTGGCCACGGTTGCGGCCGGTGTTGACATCGATCGAGATGAGGGCCTCGGTTTCATCGATCACGATGTATCCGCCACAGGGGAGCCAGACTTGGCGCATGAAGGCCTCGTCAATTTGCTTCTGAATTCCGAAGCGCTCAAAGATGGTTTGTTTGGAGTAGAGGTAGTGGACCTTGCGTTTGGCGCGGCGGGAAACCTTTGAGGCGATCTCGCGGACGAGTTCGGTGGTTTGCTCATCGTCGCAGATCACTTTATCGACTTCATCAGTGAGGAAGTTATGGGCGGTGCCCTCGATGAGGTTTGGCTCGCGGAAGCAGCAAACGGGGGCGTTCTTACTATTACGAGCTTCCTCTACTTTATCCCACTGCTCGAGGAGCATGGCGAGATCACGGACGAAGTGGCGTGCGCGTGTGCCGGTGGCGACGGTGCGCATGATGATTCCCATCCCTTCTGGGACGCTGAGCTTCTGCATGATTTTGCGGAGGCGTTGGCGTTCTTTAGGATCGTCAATGCGGCGTGAGATTCCGAATTGATCGGAGTAGGGCATGAGCACGAGGTAGCGGCCCGCGAGGGAGACATTGGTCGTGACGCGGGGGCCTTTGTTACCGATGGCGCCTTTGGAAACCTGAATCATGATTTCCGATCCGACGGGGTAGATGGAAGGGATGTCTTTCGAGGTGATTTTCTTTTGCTTTTTCTGGGGGCGGCCTTCGCGGCGGATTTCTTCTAGCCCATTGTCGAGGGCGGCGGGAATGGCGTCCCAGAAGTGAAGGAAGGCGTTTTTATCGAGGCCGATATCAACGAACATCGCTTTAAGGCCGGGTTCGATGTTTTTGACTCGGCCTTTGAAGATGCCGCCGACGATGTTGTCGTCGCCGTCACGCTCCACGTTGTATTCTTCGAGAACTCCGTCCTCCATGAGGGCGGTGCGGCGTTCGAGGGTTTCCGCATTGATGATGATAGTGCGACCCTCGCGAGGATCGACGCTGGTGAGTCCCAGCGCGTTTTTGATTTTTTGGATCATATTGAATTAGTAGAAATGTTTTTTGGTTGAAAATGATTAGTCGCTTTCTCCATTCGATGGTTTGTCTGGAGTGGGGGCGATGGAGGGGAGGGGAATGGTCTTTGGCTTCACTTTAATGGGCTCGCCAGAATTAAGAAGGGCGGCATCGACTTCGTCTCCGGTTTCGCCGATGTCGTCGATCTCGAGAACGAGAATGCCGCCTTCTGGGCGCTCTAACTCTGGGTAGGGCTCGAAGTTCCCTTTGTAAACCCCGAGCTTGGTGAGGCGCTGAGGAACGCCTGCTTCTTGGCTGAAGATTGCGCGGTAGATGTAATGGGTTAGGACTCCAGCGACGGCTCCGCCGCTTTTGCCATTTTCAACCATCACGCAGACGGCGTAGCGGGGTGAGTCATAGGGGGCGAAGGAGGTGGTCCACGCGTTGTGAGTGTGCTCGGGGTTCGTCTTGCTGACCTGAGCGGTTCCGGTTTTTGCGGCGATGAAGATGTTCTCCATGGCGACTTTTGTGGCGGTGCCGCCTTTTTCATTTACGGCTTTCCACATCCCTCTGCGGATCGTCTCGAGTTGCTGCTTGCTCATTCCTTCTTTGATGAGGTCTGCTTTTACGAGAGGGATATTTTCTTTGAGGACTTGGGGTTGTCCCGCTTGGTCGGTGCCGATGATGCGCCGGACGATGCGCGGTTGGTAGTAGCGCCCGCCGTTGGCGATGGTGGCGGCGACCGAGCAAACTTGCAGCGGGCTGGCGAGTGATTCTCCCTGCCCGATGGAGAGGAGGGCGAGATTCGCCCGGGTCATGGTGGCACCGGCGTGTTTCCGCTTCCAGACGTTACTCCCGGGGACGAGGCCCTCGCTCTCAAAGGGGAGGAGAATGCCACTTTTACGACCGAAGCCGAGGAGGTTAAAGGTGTCTACCATGACTTTGGTGCGGAGGTCGCCCGCGAGTGACATGAAGTAGGGGTTACAGGAGCGCTGGATCGCCTCGGTGAGGCCAAGGGGGCCGTGTCCTCCCTTGAGCCAGCAGCCGATTTTCAATTTCCCACCCACGCCGAAGGCGCTGAAGCCTCGGCAATGATGACCATATCCGACTCTCTCGTGGGACGCGCCGGCAAGAGCGGTGGGGAGCTTAAAAGTGGACCCCGGCATGAAGGAGCTGATCGAGCGATTCGTGAGTGGATTGGCCCGGTTTTTATTATATTGTGCGAATCGTTCGGTGGTGATGGCTGGAATGAAGTCATTGGGGTCAAAGTTAGGCACGGAGGCCATGGCGAGGACTTCGCCGGTGTTCGGATCCATGACGACGGCTGATCCGCGGCCGATTTTACGAAGCACGTTCTCGACGATGTATTGGATGCGGGCGTCGATCGTGAGTTGCACCTCGGCTCCTTCGCGTGCGGGTTGGTAATCGTCCGTGGCGATGACTTGGCGTTTCTCATTGCGGACGAGGACGCGCTTCCCCCCGGCTCCTTGGAGGAAGTCATTGGTGGTGAGTTCGACTCCGGCGACGCCGTATGCTGGGCCTTCAAAGTGGACGTTGCGCTTGCCGCGAAATTCCTCGGGAGGGGCATCTCCTTTGGCCCACTGTTTCACGTATCCGAGCAGGTGGCCGGCGAGGGAGCCGTAAGGATAAATCCGGCGCGGCATGACGCGGACTTCCACTCCTGGAATTTCATTACTCCGCACCGCGATTTTTGCGAATTGCTCGGCTGAGAGATCCCGGCGATAGACGTAGGGGACGAGCCCTCCGTGGGTGTTGTAATGGGAGGAGATTCCATCGGTAAAGCGTTGCCCTGTGAGGCCGAAGGACTCGAGCTGCGGGACGATGGATTCACGCACGATACGGACGATTTCTTTTTCAGTCGGCTTGGCTTCAGGATTTTCAGAAGTCTCTGAGATGGGGGACTCAGGAGAGATGTTTTTTTGTTGTTCTTGTTCGAGTTTTTTTCGTTCCCGCTGCTCCTGTTTGTAGTTTTTGTAGATGTCTTCGAGGTTGAAGACGATTTCATAACTGCGGCGATTGCGGGCGAGGACCACTCCGTTGCGATCTACGATTTGTCCGCGCACTCCGGGCTCGTAAATCTCGACATTGTGAGTGGTGGGGATGTTGGCCACGAATTGCGCGCGGCGGTCGATCTGGAACTCGTAGAGACGTGAGAGGAGGGTCCCGCATCCGGTAAGGACGAGGGCGGTGAGGAGGTAGAGGCGAAAGCGATACTTAGGTTCCATGGGGGGAGTGATGGGTTGCGAGGCTTGGGGGACTTAGCGTTTCTGGTAGCTAATGGTGTGGCCGCAGAGATCGGCGATGCGGAAGAGAAGCCAGAAGACGAAAGGGGAGGCCATCATGGTGAGAATGGAAGTGGCTCCGATCTGCTCGACCATGCCGTTTTCAAGGCTAAATCCCCCAATAATAAACCCTCTCAGAAGATATTCTACGAAGAGATAAAGAAAAATAGCGACTCCGGTGAGAATGGCTGAGAGATACCATTTCCCAGCTTGGAAGAGCGGGCGAATGCCCTGCATGAGAAAGCCCATCAGGGTGTAAAGGATGATCGAGTAGCCGAATTTTAAGCTATCTGTGCTGCTGTGATAGACGATCTCGTCTCCTTGTTCGACGAGGAGAACTTGCTGGGCATCCCAGAGAAATCCCCCCAAGAAGGCGAGAGTCAGCATCCCCGCTGTGGACACCGTTGCAGACCCACAGAGAACGACAAGCGGGAGAATCAGCAAGCGGGCATCATACCAGGTGCCAAGCGCTGGGAGAAACTGCTGGAGAATGCAGCTCAGAAGAAGCAGGCCGATCAGGCTAATGGGATAGAGGAGCATGCCTGTGTCTTAGTCGCCTGATGAATAGGCAATGACGAAGACAGTCTGGAGATTGCTAAAGTTCACGGAGGGGAGGATTTCCGCCTCGCCGTAAACAGGGCCTACTTCAAAGTCTTCGATGGTTCCTATAGGAATATCTGCGGGGAAGAGGTCTCCCCGCCCGTCGGTATAAACTTTCATCCCCTTGCGGAGAATCGCGTTCTTTGAGAGATAGCGCAAACGCAGCCGGGGCGCCTCGCCGTAAGTGGTGCGCCGACCTACCACGAGGCCGACTTCAGTCGTGCCTTCGACCTTTGCCGAGACCTGAGAGACCTCGTCAGTGATCAGAAGCACTGATGATACTTCATCGCCAGGGAGCTGGATGCGGCCCACAAGCCCGCCGTTAGAAGCCAGAACGCACATCGAGTTTTCCAGCCCCTTCTCAGAGCCTCGATTGATTTCGATCGTCTTCCCCCACATCTGCGGTTGACGGCGGACCACCCGAGCGGGAAGCACGTCAAATTTAGATTTTTTCTTAAAATCCAGCGCTGCTCGGAGTTCGTTATTTTCAGTTTCCAAGGCCCACGCACGTGCTGCGATGAGGCGGAAGCGGTCCCGCTCACTGCTGGTTTGCGTCAGTTTTTTTTCGAGGTCCTTGGAATGCTCCACTTCTTTGACGAAGTCATTGGCAAAGGCCTCAGTCTCTCCACCCTTACTAATGATGGGGGAGATCGCAGAATAGTAGGATTTCTGAATCTGTCTTACGGAAGACTCGCTAAGGGTAAATACCCACACGAGCCCTGCGATAAAAAGCAGAAGTGCTACGAAATTCAGAGGCTTCATCAAGGCGGGATCCAGCTGGCGGATCGTTGAGTGATCTGGGAGTGAACTAGTGATCTGAATTCGTCACTCGCTTTAAGAAGGAGATTTCTTGGAGAACCTTCCCGGTCCCCTCGGCCACCGCGCTCAGCGGATCCTCCGCAACATGAACAGGCAGTCCCGTTTCCTCGCGAAGGCGCTTATCAAGACCTCGGAGAAGAGCCCCACCACCCGCGAGGACCAGACCACGGTCCACCAGATCGGCAGCCAGTTCAGGTGGGCAGCGCTCCAGAGTAGTCCGCACGGCATCCACGATTGTGGTCAACGGATCAGCCATCGCGTCCCGCACCTCTTGCGAGGTGATCGTAATGGTCTTAGGAAGTCCAGAAACCAGATCGCGACCTTTCACCTCCATGCTCGTCTCTTTAGGAAGCGGGGCCGCCGAACCGATGCGGATTTTAATATCCTCCGCAGTGCGCTCACCAATCATCAGATTGTAACCACGCTTCATGTAGGAGATGATAGATTCATCCAGTTCATCGCCCGCGGTGCGGACACTACGGGCGTAAACGATGCCGGAGAGTGAGATCAAGGCTACCTCCGTGGTGCCCCCGCCAATGTCAACGATCATATTACCAGAAGGGTCTTGCACCGGGAGGCCCACTCCAATCGCCGCCGCCATGGGCTCCTCAATCAAGTAGACTTCACGGGCACCTGCTTGCTCAGCAGACTCCTTGACAGCGCGGCGCTCCACCTCAGTAATTCCAGAGGGAATCGCGATCACAACGCGCGGATGTGAGCGGCGCTTGCTACTCACCTTTTTAATAAAGTGGCGCAGCATTGCCTCCGTCACCTCAAAATCAGCGATGACCCCATCCTTTAGCGGGCGGATCGCGACAATATTACCCGGGGTCCGGCCCAGCATTCGCTTAGCGTCGTCTCCTACCGCCAAGACCTCATTCGTCCCCGCCTTTACGGCGACCACAGAAGGCTCACGGAGGACGATCCCGTGGTCCTTGACGTTAACTAAGGTGTTGGCTGTCCCGAGATCGATCCCGATATCGTTTGAAAGTAAGCCAAAAATTCGTGCAAAAAATGACATTGTTAGAAATTTGAGTAAATTTTGAAAGGGGTAAATGAAGAGTCTTAGCGCCAAAGAGCACAAGGGGAGGTGAAATAAAATCCCGCCTCCGGAAGCGAGACGATGGAGAGCTTGACAAGGATGGTCAAGCCGCTTCCGAGTTCACTTGTTGATTTTATCAAGGCTCCACGGATCAGGTAAATCCCCTAGGTAGGCGCGTCTGAGCGGCGGCTCAAGAACTCCTCGGCGAATTTCTGATACGCAAGAGAGCCAGACCCGCTCGGATCATGCTCATAAATCGTCCTCCCGTAACTCGGTGACTCACCAATACGGATGCTCCGAGGAATGATCGCCTCATAAAGCTGCTCAGGGAAATACTTAGAAACCTCCTCCACCACCTGACGGGAAAGATTCGTGCGACCATCATACATCGTCATCAGAATCCCCTCCAGAATCAGAGGCGCTCCTGCCCCAGATTCCTTAATCCGCTCGATCACATGCACAATCTTAGCCAGTCCCTCCAAGCCAAACCACTCGCATTGGAGTGGGATTACAATCTCATCAGCTGCCGCGAGAGCAGAAGTCATAAGGACACCTAGCGAGGGAGGTGTGTCTAGGATCACATAGTCATAATGATGCGTTTTCGGGAGCTCGCCGAGAATCTTCCGAAGCCGAGTGAGGTAATCCGGCATCTGCGCGAGCTCGATTTCTACCCCGGCGAGATCCATATCCCCCGGAACGATCGAAAGATTCTCGATGCGTGTCGGAATAATCTTATCCTGAATCTCAGCCTCCCCGATCAGAGGGTGATACATGCACCCCTCGGAGCTAGCCTCTGAGCCGACTCCGCTCGTAGCGTTCGCTTGTGGATCCAGATCTAGAAGAAGGATCTTCTTCCCCCGATTGGCTAGCCCAGCTGAAAGATTAATCGCCGTTGTCGTCTTCCCGACTCCTCCTTTTTGATTAGCAATGGCGATGATCTTCATTTGTGAATAACTTGGGCGGAAGGTGACGGGCGGAGCGCAGGAGAGAAAGAAAAAAGCCTCGCGAGCCAGAGGATTCTCAGGCCCCTAACTCACGGGCACGGGCCGCCGAGGCGCGCACCGCCTTGATCGTGCTAGAGCGAAAGGCGCCCTCCTCAAGTGCCGCCAGCCCGCAGATCGTAGTGCCACCTGGGGAGGTCACACGGTCACGCAGGACCGCCGGATGCTCCCCAGACTCCGCCACCAATTTCGCAGCCCCCAGCACCGTCTGAGTTGCCAATTTTAGAGCGTGCTCGCGGGGTAATCCCTCCAGCAAGGCCCCATCAGCAAGCGCCTCAATAAAGGTATAAACATAAGCAGGTCCACTCCCAGACAGCCCCGTCACAGCATCGATGAGAGATTCTTTCACCTCAATGACCTCCCCAACCGCCCCGAGCAGCTTCCTAGTAAACTCCGCATCGCTCGCCGTGGCCGTGCTTCCCAGGGAAAAGGCAGCGGCACCCTCGCCAACCAGCGAGGGCGTATTCGGCATCGTGCGGATGATCCGAGCATGCCCCTTCGTCGCCTCCTCCATTCGCGCAATTGTCACCCCAGCCGCCACCGAAATCACCAGCAACTTCTCGCGCGTAATCTCCAGCTCCGCGATCCGAGCCAGAACATCAAGAACCCCATCAGGCTTCACACAAAGCAGCAAAATATCGGATCCTAAAAGAACATCATCCAACGAGTTCAAGCCCTGCACTCCCTCACCCAGACACTCAAAGCGCCCCTCATTACGATCATAAACCCTCAAGTCCGCACGCGAAAAAACCCCCGCCTCCAGAGCCCCCCGCGTAAGGGCTGATCCCATTTTTCCGCAGCCCATAAGTCCAATCGTCATAGCGGAGACTGCACTGGAAGGGCTCTCGCTGTCGAGCCCTTCCGCCCTTCCGCCCTTCCGTCCTCCTGTTCTTCTACACCTACCAATACCTTGATCAAAGCTACCAACTCATCGAAAGCATCACCGGGCCCGTCCATCGCGTCAAAAATTCATGGGAAGAATCACGGAATATCCTCGATAAAAAGGAAAATGAAGTGAATGATAGCCTCATCTCATCCTTCGACTACACCGTGAACACCCTTGGACAACGCAGTGATCTCGCCACCGCTGGCTCTGCCTTCAGCGTCCATCCAGACATCTC
>CALDZJ010000099.1 GCA_937944055.1 uncultured Verrucomicrobiales bacterium
TGTAATTGGAGACCACGGGAGCTCCAGTAGGCTTTGATTTTCTTTTCAATTTCAGAGGCTTCAGTGCTGCTCACGAGCAGGGGGCCTCGCTCGCGTGGCGAGGTGATCTTTTGAAGCCTCGTGAGATACTGTTTCATTTCATGTCTCCGCTCGCTCCCGCCATGGAAGTAGAAATGAGTGAGCAGAAGGGAAGAGGTGTAGGACTCGAGCGCTTGTTTTGGAGGAAGAATGGCGATCCGTTTCAACCAATCACGGTAGCTAAGATCGACGAGAACTTGCAGCTTAGTGGCGTTAATGCTGGGCCCTGAAAGACCATTTTGGCGGCGGATGTGATCCCGGATTTGCGCCTCAATGTCTCGGAAATTAAAACGACCTTGCTTGAGGTGTGCGGCGGCCAGATATTCGGCAACTCCTTCAGTGAGCCAGGGTTCGATTTTCCAAATCTGTTCACGCATCCCAAGGTGGGTCAGTTCATGAACGAGGAGATCGAAGGCAGGCCGGCGGATCAGGCGGGAGGGGCGCGGGCTTTGCTTCAGTTGGTCCCAGCGCACGACTACGATATTGCTGCGCCCGTCGTAAAAACCTGCTGAACCCTTTGGCCCACCAGCAGCGGCGTAGCTTTCTTCATCAAGCTCGATGCGGATGAGCGGCTTTATGCGATGAGGCGGAGAGAAGAGAGGAAGAGGGATCGACTTGAGAGCGAAGGCGACGGACTCCGCGCTGATTACGAAATTACGAACGAGATCTGAGTCGATTTTCTTTGGGCTTTGAATACGGTAGCTGGCTGTTTCATAAAGGAAGGCACTTTCCTCAGCCTTGACTTGATAGACTCCTAATCGGTCTCGTGGGATGATCTGAGTGGGCCATTTCTGGGCAAAGGCAGGAGCCCAGAAGAGGAGAAATAGGCTCAGGCTAGTCGTTCGAATTTTCATCAAGAGGTACGATCTTGATTTTTCCGCTACTCGCTGATTGGAGTTTCCCGGCGAGGGTCTCGACAGGGGGCTTGGAAGGGGCTTCTGTCCCATCGAGGGCGCTTTTCAGCGCTTGTTCCACGAGTTGTCCACAATGAATCTTCATGGGAGGAAGGGGGCCGAGCTCGCCGGAGAGTTCATTAGGCTTGAGCTCGCGAGCTTCTTCTGGGGTCTTTCCTTTCAGGAGCTCGGTCGCCATGGAGGCCACCGCGATCGCGGTCTGGCAACCAAAGGCTTGGAAGGAGGCGCGATCGATCACCTTCTTGCCATCCTTCTCGGTAAATTTCAGCCACATTCGCAGCATATCCCCACAGTCAGGAGAGCCAACGGTCCCGACGCGATCGGCGTCATTCATTTCTCCTACATTTTTGGGCTGAGCGAGGGCTTCTCGCGCGCGGTCTTCAAAGTCATCAGGCACGTAGAGAGACTAAGCGAAGAATGAGGAAAGTCTAGGTTTGGCCTTTCTTGTCGTGAGCCGGATCGAAGAAGATTTTCACGTCGGCCTTGGTGGTGCCGAGGAGATCTTGGGCGCGGATCAAAGCATCACGGGTCGAGATATTGGGATTACTCGGGGCGTAGAAGAAGAGATTGGTCTCGCCTTCCTCGCGGCGGCATCCGCGCTGCAAGGTTTGTAAAACGCCAGAACTCTTAAGCACTTTATAGACGTCGCGCGTGGCTCCCGAGATGATCAGGTGCCGGTCCTTCGAGCGGACAAAGCGGATGAGATCGCGCAAGGCCATCACGCTGGTAGCATCGAGATGGCGGGCATTTTTTAAGCGAAGAATAATGACTTTTATATTTGGATCCACCACGAGCCGCTGGACTTGAGTTTGAAAAAGCTCAGCAGCTCCGAAAAAGAGGGAGCCTTCTACGTGAACAATCGAGATGGCGGGATTTGGCCGTTTCCGTTTCTGCCCGAGTTCACGTAACTCACCATCGTCCGAGACCTCATACTCGACGAGGTGCGGGCGGGAGACTTTTCGCAAAAAGAGAAAAATAGAAAATGAGGCTCCGATGAAAATTGCGACATAGAGAGGGAAGATCAGGGCGGTAAGAAAAGTGACGACGAGGACGCCAAAATCCTCTGGGGTAGAGCGCAAGCAGATGCGGATATTGCGCGTCTTAATGAGGGAGGCTGCCACCGCGATGACGAGCCCAGCCAAGGCGGCCTTAGGGATGAATGAGACCGGATTGGGGCTCATGAAAGCGAAGGCGAAGATCGCAATCAGACAAAAGATCCCCGAGATGATGGAGGAAATGCCGCTGCGAGCTCGCGATTCATAATTGAGAGCCGAGCGCGTGAGTGAACCAGATGCGGGCATTGCTGCGGTGAAGGCGCAGGCCACATTGCTCATGCCCACAGACATCATGTCTTGGTTGATTTCGGTGCGATTTCCCGTCCGTGACGCGATGGACTTCGCCATGACGGTATTCTCAAGTGAGGCCAGAAAAGCGATCGCGACAGCCACCCCTAGGAGAGAGGAAATATCTGAAATGAAGCCCGCCTCTGAAGCGATCGGGTAGCGCAAGGTCAGATCAGAAAGAGCGAAGGAGCCAAAGTTCGGAACGGCAGCGGCCCAGACTGCGGAGTGGCCAGAAACAAGGGCTGAGATGAGCGCTGCGATGCTGAGGGAGAGGGCAAAATTCGGGAGGGCTTTGAGCCATTTTGTTAAGGCAAGGTAAAGCAGAAGAGTGCCGAAGCCTAGCAAGGCTGGTTGCCAAAGGTAGGACTGATGGGCCTGCGAGAGCTCACGGAACATTCCGAAGAAATTGCTGGCAGGTTCCACAGTTTCAGCGACGCCAAAGAGGTGTTTCCCTTGGTTGATCATGATCAGGATGGCTGCCCCGGTGATGTAGCCGACTAAGACACTCTGGCTGATGTATTGCACGAGCTCAGCCGCTTTTAACAGCGCGCCGATGAGGCAAATGACGCCGACCATCAGAACGAGAAGTGGCATCAATTGCAGCTTCTCAGACATGGTGTAGGTCCCCGCCGCGAAGAAACTAAAGACCATGAGAGAAGTGGCATTGGTAGGTCCTAAGATGGTGTGCCGGGAGCTGGCAAAAAAAGGAGCCACCATCGCGGCGATCGCCGAGCAGATGATGCCATAAAGAATCGGCAATTCCGCAATCGCAGCGTAGGCCATCCCCTGAGGGATCGCGAGGAGTGCAATGTTAGCAGCGGCGCTGAGGTCTCTCTTAGCATCAAGCGTGCGATAGCCGATGAGGCTTTTAGGAAAGGGGAAAAGGCTTAGTTGGTGACTGGTAGCCCAATCGCGGAAGGCTCGCAAAGCAGAGCGACCTTTCCGTTTTAATTTCTCCATATCGATACGTTAGGCCCGGTTGTTAGCACGGCGAAAGAGCAAAATCCCCAAAGCTAAGCAGGCGAGGTTTGGAAGCCAAAGAAGGACTTTTGTAATCAGGAGTTCATCACCCTGAGTTTTATCCGCGACGATGAAGAAAACGAAGTAGCCGATGGCCACTGCCAGACTCAGCACTGCGCCGGTGGAAGTTTCCTTTCTCCTCGCTGAGAGGCCCAGCGGAATGCCGATGAAGGCGAAAGCGAGCGGGGCCATGGAGAAAGAAATCCGCCGAGTGCGCTCCACATCGAAGTCATTAATCTTCTCCTGTGACATCCCGGCGGGCGGATTGGCGAGGAGCTCCCGGATCTCACCATTATCAAGGCGGTTCGGCTTAAGTCGGCGACCTTTCGAGACCTCCAGAGGCAGCACCCACGGTTCAATCTTATCCCCAAATCCCTGCTGGAGGCCGCCGTCTTTATCATAGGTCTCTGTCCAGACGCCGCTGAGCCGCAGATCGAGCTTCTTGATCTTTTGGCCCTTATTCCGGAGGGTGACGCGGTCAGCGTAGACATAGCCGATGGGCGCGGCGTTCGGATCATTCGAGTTAATTTGGTAAGCATGAAACCCTTGTAAGCTGTCATCGAGGTTGCGGGACTCGATATAGATCCGCTGGCCCTTCATGCGAGATTGCACCACGCCGGGATCGAGCAGCCGCAGCGGATCATCCTCCAGCGTTTCATAAAGGAGGGTTTTTAATTCCCCCTTCGAGCGCGGTGAGACCGTGGCATTTAACCACAGGCAGAGAATCGAAAGGGCCAAGCCCAGAAACAAAATCGGCGCAGCGATGCGATAGAGGCCCATTCCAGCACTGCGGAATGAATTGATTTCTTGATCGGAAGAGAGCCGTCCAAATACTAATAAAACTGCCGCCAAAAAGCCCCAAGGAATCGTGAAGACTAAGGAGACGGGAAGGAGCTTAAGAATGAAAATTCCGAGAAATGAAATCGGCGCGCCTCGCTCAACCAAAAGCTTATTAATCTCCTTAAAAAGATTCCCGAGGACAAGGACCACGCTGAGGATCAAGACAGCATAAAAGGCCGTCGCGAGAACCTGGCGGGAAAGGTAGCGGTCGCTCTTAAGAATCATTCCAGAGGGAGGCTAGTTTCCCAAACGAGTCAGGTCGAGCGGGAAGGAAAGAGAGGCCAGCGAAAGAATGAGAGAGCTTATGGGGAGAAGGGCGTCATGAGGGTATGGGCTTCCCATGGACCGGATTGCGGGTGGAAGAGGGCGTGCCAGTACCAAGCGGAGACATCGGTCCATTGCCGAGTTCCGTTTAGATTGCGGATGCTTTCGGAGACTTGAAAGGCTTCGCCCTGTCGGGTGGCTTGATAACGGAGAACGGGGTGTTCTTGGGCGTCTTTTTCGATTCTTGAGTGAGTGATGAGGAAACCCTCTGCCTTGAGGCAGTGGTAGCTAGGGTGGAGCAGTCGCGAGGCGCGGGTGATGCGGCGAATAATGAGAGTGTCGTGAGCGACGGCGTAGATTTTCAGCTCGCCGGGGAAGTTTTCGGCGAATGATTTCTCGCGAGGACTCAGGGCGGTTTCTTCGACAGTGCGGCCTTGGTATGAGTTCAGTGAAACGAGTTCGGCCTGAGGCAGAGGGCTTGCCATACGCGCTGGCAGGAGGGTGATCATCAAGGTGCCGGAGGCGAGGATTTGCAAACGATGAGAAATATTCTGCGGAGCTGGGAGGAGGCTTGGTACTATGCTTGTCTGGAGTCGGCGCGCTCCGTTGCAGAGAAGCAGACTGGCAAGGGCGAAGAAGATCAGGCCGACTCCTTGATGAAGGAAGCCGGGGACGCTGATAAGCCCTGACTCAGGAAAAAAGAGAAAGGAAGCGCGCAAGATATTGGCGAGGAGGCAGAGAGCCAAGGCCATGATGCTTAACTGAATGCTACGGCGATAAGTGAGACGAAAGAGGGCAGAAAGAAGGGCGCTGAGTAGAGCGGTGGCCCAGAGCATTTGTAGTCCGCTACATGGCGGATCGACCGAGACCAGCTGCCCTTGCTGTGAGAGCTGAACGCCAAGGCGCTCTACTGGGTGAGCCATCAAGCGCAAGGAGTGGAGGGAATTCAAGAGGAGGCGGGATCCTTCCGCGGTGATGAGGCGGAAGGGATAGCCGAGGAAGAAATCCAGCGAGGCCTGAACGGGGAGCGAGAGTAGGAGGAGGCCAAATTGCCCGGCTCGGCGATGCATCCCGCTTAGGAAAGCAATCGTGCCCAGCGCCGGAATGCTCCGCAGGAGTGGGGGAAGAAAAAATAGGCTCAGAGCATAAATCAGGAGGGAAATTTCTGCGAGGCGAGGGCTGGCGGCATGAGGCTGTGACCGGTTGAAAAAAAGGGCGAGGGCTAGAGCAATGAGCCCAAATGTCTCTCCGCCGCCATCGCCGAGACGGAGCCAATACCACTTTAGGACAGGGAAGAAGGCAAGCGTTAGGAGGGTGACAGCGAGGAACTTTCGGGTGTTCATTTTGCTTGGGGTGGCGGAGACCTCTGGTCTCCTTGGCAACTAGTTTGTTTATGATTGGCGTGGAGACCGGAGGTCTCCGCCACGTCGATTTAGCGAATGCGGAGGCAGAGGCTAAAGACGCCAACGAGCATTACGAGGAGGCTCGAGCTTGGTTCAGGCACTGAGCCTGATTTGGCAGCGTTCGAAACACCTAAAGGGAGCGGGAGAGCTTGTTGGACTGCGATACTTTCTTTCTGATGCGTGCGGGGCTGTGTCTCGACGGCCACGAAGGAGGTGTAGGGTGTGAGGAGCTCGTATTTCAAGCCGAGTCTCGTGACCTCAGCACGCTCCGCCTCACGCTCCGAGAGTGTGGCAAAATCCGAGATTTCTCGTACTTTGCTACGGGCCCAGAGGGTGGGGAGAGTGGGTTGGTTTTGCTCGGGCTTGATGATGAAGCTTTGCGAGATCTTCTTTCCGCCTCCGGTAGTGCCGGTCATGGTGATGGTGCCGCTTTCGCCAGTCCACTTTCCGACGAGGGAGAGGGGTTGCCCGGCGAAGAGATCGGGCTGTCGAGCGGGGAGGAGATCGCTGAGCGTGACTCCTTCGGCCTTCACTTGAATGTTGGTGAGGACGGGGAGAGAGATGGACTTGATGAATCGTTCTTTGGCGGTGTCGCTTTCGGTCGAGTGGGAGACGATGACGTGATCATTTCCTGCGAAATGGCTGAGGCCTTCGATGAGGTGACGGTTGACGCTGGAGCCGACGCCGAGGGGGAAGATGTTGGTTCCTTGGGCCTTGTTTTTGATGAGGTCGAAGACTTCCACTTCGGCTGAAATGAAGCCGTCGGAGATGAGGACAAGCGAGCGGGAGCGATCATGGTCGTGCGGGAGGTCGAAGGCTCGGTCGAGGGCGTTGAGGAGCTTTGTTCCGCCACCGCCGCGTTTGCGTTGGAGGAAGTTGATTGCTTTTTTGATGTTCGCTGGAGTTGCGGGGAGGGAGTTGGGCGAGAGGAGTTGATTATCTCCGGCGAAGAGAAGCATGTTGAAGCTGTCTTCGGGGCGCAGCGCGGTGGTGAGTTCGCGGAAGAGGTCTTTGGCGAGGTTGAGGGGGAAGCCGTTCATGGAGCCGGAGACATCGATCACGAAGATGAAGTCGCGCTCGGGAATGTCTTGAGGGGAGACTTCGAGAGGAGGTTCGACTTGGAGGAGGAAGGTTTTTTCGTCAGGGCCTTGGTGAGTGAGGAGGCCGCTTTGGATTTTCTTTCCGGCGAGTTGGTAGCGGAGGATGAAATCGCGGTCGGGAGTGGTCTTTGGGAGGAGGAGCTTGGCTTCGGTTTTACTGTCGAAGTGGATTTGCGCGGAATCGTGACTCGGGCAAGCGAGGGATTTGATGGGAAGAGGGCTGGTGAGAGCGAGTGCAATGGAGACTTTGGTCGGCGTGGTCTCGCCTTGATTTAAGAAGGGGTTGCTGATGCTCTTGGGACCTTGGCTTTCGCCTTCGTAACGAGGGCCGATGGCGGTGGGGATGACGAATTCGTAGGTGCTGGAATTTGGAACGAGGATTTCCGAGTAGCGGAGTGTGAGGCTGAGTTCATCGCCGGGGAGGATGCGGGCGACTTCCACGGAGAAAACGTTTGGGCGCTTTTGCGTGAGGAGGCTGGCGGACTTGTTTTCGCTCTTGGCCTTTTCGAAAGTGGCGCGAGCTTTTTCTTTCTCTTGGATTTCCGCGATGATGCTTCGGTCGCCGATTGTCATCGTCATGCCATGGACGGCGGCTTTGGTAGAAGCAGGGAAGAGATAGGTGGCGTCGATGGGAGTGTCACCTTCGTTGGTGTATGTCTGGGTGAGTTTGACCTCAGCAATGGCGCCGGTGATGGTGACCTCGGAATGCGATGACTTGAGCGGGAAGGAATCGACTTGGTGCTTCCCGTGGATTTGGAAGTGAGGAGATTGCTCAGAGGCTAGAGAGAGGGTGGTAAGAACGGCTAGGGTTGTTAGGATGGCTTTCATCGTGCCGAGACGATGAGTGAGCTATGTGAAGTCTTGATGATCCGAATGTGAAGATTCGGAGGAAAAGAGCACGGAGGAGCGGCGTCTCGCCGCTCCGTGGGGGAAACCTATTTCATCTTCATCGCTTTTTTTGCCATTCCTCGATGAGGGAGCGCTCCTTTTCCTTTGATTCAAGATAGAGTTTCACGGCTTTCTTTCGGTAGCTTTTGGCGAGCTGAAGGTTCATTTGAAGTTGGGGAGATACTTTATTTCCTTAGGAGTGATTCCATATTCTTTAAGGTATGCCAAAAGTGTTTCCTTATAAGCTAATCGAGTGTCTTCGATGGGGACAATTTTTTGATCATCGTTGTCGAATGGGTCTACGGTGAAAGGATCGGGAGATTTGTCTTTTGTAGAAGGGGTGAAATACTCTGGGAGGTAACCTGCTAGAACGTAGGCTCGTGTCTCTAATCGTTTTGTTTCTGCTTGTTCATCTCCGAGTAGAATAGAGTAAAGCAGGGTGCAGATGAATGAAGTGAGGATATGGAGAGGAGGAGTCAGGGCAGAGGGAGGGTTTGGAAAGGGCGTGGAGACCGGAGGTCTCCGCCACTTAGGCGTAAATATTCATCTTCGGGGGGCGGAGAAAGCCGATGAGAGATTGACCGGAGGTTTGGGCAAAGCTGACGGCGAGGGATGAGGGGGCGGAGATGCCGGCGACGAGGGGGAGTCGGGCGGCGACCGCTTTTTGCATGAGCTCGAAGGAGATGCGGCCGGAGACGAGGAGGAAACAGTTTGAGAAATCGAGACCTTTGACGAGCCCTTCGCCGATCGCTTTGTCGAGGGCATTGTGGCGGCCGATGTCTTCGCGGAGGATGAGGAGTTCGCCTTCGCTTGAGAAGATGCCGGAGGCGTGAATGCCGCCGGTGGAATCGAAATTCTCCTGAGCGGCGCGCATGGCGTCGGGGGCTTTTTGGATCACTTCCGGGGCGAAGTCGGGTCGATTTTCGATGGGCGGATGGCTTTGGAGGATGGCGTCGATCGTGGCCTTCCCACAGAGCCCACAAGAGGAGGCGGAGAAGAGGTGACGAGTGAGACGATCCCAATCGCAGGGGTGCTCGTCGACGAGGAAGACGAGGGCGTGGTTATCGCGGGCTTCGAGATCGATACGACTGACTTGGCTGACTTTTTCAATGATGCCCTCGGTGAGGAGGAAGCCCATGATGAGGACTTCGTCATCGCCGGGGGTGCGCATCAGGACCGCGAG
>CALDZJ010000100.1 GCA_937944055.1 uncultured Verrucomicrobiales bacterium
AGGCGAGCGCGTTGCGTTCCGATTGCAAGCGGCTGGCCGTCCGGTTTGCGATACCGAAAAAGCCAGCCTTGGAAGCTTTCGAGGATCGGCTTGGTGATTGCTTCGGGGCGCGTGAGGTCTCGCTCTTGAGTCCACGTGAGGAAGGTTTTTAAAGCCCATTTATGAGCCTCAAGAGTGCGCTCGGAGTAATTCCGCTCACTAAGTCGTTTTTGCCATTGGTCGATGAGGCTGGCGAGGGTGTCGGGGCTGCTTCGATCAAAGCCATCGTTTGCAGGTTCCAACTTCCCACCTTTGCGCCGCTTCTTCATGCCCTCGATGTTCCGCTCTCCTTTTTTACCAGCCATGATTTTTCCTTTTTCTACGCTTACGATGGATTGATTTTTGAGCCTCCAGATGTGCGATTCGGCAAGGTGGCAAGGTGCTCCTTAAAAGCCTCCCTATCCTTGCAACTACGGAGATAAACGACCTTGCCAATTGTTTTGGCAAGGTGGGGGCAGGGTCCCCGAAAAACTAGGCAAGGTCGTCGTCGTAAGGTCATTTTCCTTTCTTCTTTTTTGTCTCCTTCGCTTCTTTCTTGCGGAGTTCTTCCACGTCAAGGAGGCCGATGTGATACCCGCTCCCTTCGTTTTCCAGATCGGTCAAAAGCTCGTATTTGATCAGGATCCCATTGCGGCCGCCTCGCGTGTTGAGGTGCTCTAGCTCCAAAAGTCGATCAAGATGGCGGCGGATCTGGGTATTGCTCCAGCCCGTTTTTTCACGCAGCTCTCGGCGGCTAAAGAGGCAGTATCTTTGCTCCAGCTTTTGCTCGGCCATCTTCTCACGAACGAGACTTTTAATCTTCTCCAGGAGGCTGCGCGTTTGCGGTGGGAGTTCATCAAGGCTGCGGCCTAAAACTTCGGGCGCGATCTTGTTGGCGGCCTCGATGTCGTCTAAAGTCACGGGAAGCATCTCCACTTCTCGCCCGTTGACTTGGTGCTTGATCGTTTCGCGTTGCTGCTGATGGAGGAGCGCGATGGTGTCGATCAAGGTCAGGTATTTTTCATGATCGCGGCGCGTTCTGGTTCTTCCGCTGGTGAAGGTCAAATGCCTCGCGTATGAGTTCGCGATTCTCATCGGCTGGGTGAGGCGTTGCGCGTTCTGGAGGAGCTTTTGCACGTCTTTACGTTTCTCGGCGGCAAGGATTCCTTCGATGGTTCGGGCTTCTCTTTGCAACTCATGGATGCGCTCGGTTTGCTCTTTGCTTTCATCGACGGTGAGGACAAGGCAACGGTTCATCAGCTCCTCGTCGATGTCGATTGAGGTGGTGGTGAAGACGATCGCAACGGGGCCTTCGACGTGATATTCTTGGGTTTCCATCCGGCCCGATTGCGGGTCCTTGCCCGTGCTGGCGATGGTCAATTCTCCCTCTGATTGCAGGAGCTTTAAGGCGTAGGAGGCCTTTTCTGCTCCCTCTTCTTCGACGATGGCGAGGATCTTATGTTTGAGATTTGTTTCGCCCAGATAGTAAAGACTTTGGCCTGTCATCGCGGAGTATTTCACTTGCTCCTCTGGGGGGAAAAAACTCAAGACGGCTTCCATCAAAGTGCTCTTTCCGGCGGCACTGGTACTTTGAATAATCACCGCCAAGGGCTTGCTGAGTTTGCGACTCGCGCAAGCGAGATAGGCCGCAAGGAGGTTGTTAGTTTCACCTGCGATTCCGGCTTCGTCATAAGCCTCGGTGAGACGATCAAGAAGCTTGGGCGATTTCAGAAGTTTCATTGCTTCCCCCTCTTCATCCCTCGTCAATTCAACGATCTCGGATGCCTCCGCCGGTTCGCTCAGCCTTTTTTCCTGCGCTTGCTCAAGGGCCAAAAGGAGCTTCCCGATGTCCCGCTTTAAAAGGTCTTTCTCGAGGAGAGTTTCTTCGCTCGCTCGGTCAATAAATCTCCTCCTCTCGCCATCCCGATAGAGGTCGAGGCTGTCCACATGCATCAAGCCTTCGTGAGCAATTCGCAAGGTAATGCGAAGGACTTCCAAGGAGTTGTTTTTCTCCAAGCCCCCCACTCGGTAAAGCCGCTCACCAAAGACTATTTCGTGATGATCTCCCTTGCGCGCGAGTTCCGTTTTTACGGGCTGAACCTCTTTTCCTTTAGCCACCGTTTCAGCGGTCGGGCTAGCAGCTTTAGCAACTAAAGAAGAAGCTACTTTTGTACTAAGAGAGGAAGAGTTTTCGGACTTTGAAGAAATCCATTGAGCCGAGCGGACCGCTTGGCGTAAGGCTTCCGCTCCTTGATCCAGAGCATAGCTGTTCACGTCTGCTCCCCATGGAAGTTTGATTTGAGAGCACTCAATCCCAAAGACCGCAAGCTTCGCGGCGGCTTGTGCCGTTGCTTTTTCTCCCGCCTCATCCGCATCAAAGGCCAGCTTCACACTTTCAATTTTCGCCGCATTGATCGCCTGAAAAAGCTCGTCCGTTAAGTTCGCAGTTCCATAGGTGCAAGTCACCGCTTCCATGCCGTGACAGTAAAAGGTCAGCGCGTCGATGATACTTTCAGTCAGGATGATTTCACGACTTCTAAGAGCCTCAAAATTGAAGATCCCCGCCATCGGTCGGGCAAGGTAAAGGTGGCGGTTTGCCTTCGGAGCTTTGGGGTCGATTCGCCTTCCGTAAATCTGTGCAGGGTTTCCATTCTGATCAAAGAGCGGCGCGGTCAGACAGCCTCGCAAATGCTCGCGGCCGTTTTCTCGGTAAACTCCCAAAGTCTTTAACTTGCTTCGAAGCTCCTCCCCTTCCTTCCGGTTCTTGTGTGGGATGCGGAGGCCCAAACTTCGATCCGATAAGCCCAGCTTAAATTCCGTAATCAAAGCCTCATCCTTGAGGCCTCGGCTTTCGAGGTAACGCAAGGCCGCTTCGCCGTGAGTCGTCATCAAGCGCGTGTGATAAAAGTCGATCACCTGCGAAAGCACTTTGACCTCCTCGCCTTGGGGATCGAGCGGACAAGGCAACTTTGGAACGGTCGTCTTTTTCGTTTTTCCATTCGTTTGCGCAAAAGCCGCTTTCCCGCCATTGGCCAAAAGCTCAAAGGCATGTCGAAAACTCAAGCCATCGTGCCATTGCACGAATTGGATCGCGTTGCCCGTCTTCCCGCATTGGCTCGCCATGCAGCGGAAGAGGCCCTTGCTGGGTGTCACGATGAGATTCGGCGTTTCCTTGTCATCGTGGAAGGGGCAAAGCCCCGTCCAGTTGATTCCCTGCTTCTTCAGGGTCGTTCCTCGCGACTGGATGAGCGCGATGAGGTCAGTTTCAGATTTGATTCGGGCGATTTCGGATTCTGGTATTTTGGACATGGTTTTCTTTTGCTTTTTGGTTTTGAGCCAAAAGACCACCTGCGCTACCGTCCAAGACGAAGCACCGTGCCTTCTGGCTCGCTGTTTTGTTTTGGTCAGCAGTGGAATTTCTTAGCGGGAACTCACTGCTGGCCTTTTTCATTTAAAAAGCCGTCAAGTTTGAATCAGCTTTTTTATTTCGACTTCACTTTGTGTCAAATTGGCATACCGTCAAGGCGGAAATGCCAATTTGCATTAATTCGAGAGTATTATGATGCCAGAACGAACTTATCTCCTCCAAATGAACTCTTCTGAAAATGGCTTTTTTCAAGATCTCGGCAAGCGGGTCGCTACTGCCCGAAAAGAACAAGGCCTCACCCAAAGCGAACTGGCCGAACTTCTAGGCGTCACCCAACCCGTCATCGCCTCCTATGAAACTGGCAGACGAAAAATCCCAGCAGTCTTGCTACCTCCTATCTCCAAAGAGCTCAGAATTTCACTTACTGAACTTTTAGGAGAGCCGCAAAAAACAGCCAAGCGCGGCCCCACACCAAAACTCCTCAAACAGTTTGAAGCTGTCAGCACACTCCCCAAAGAACGCCAAAAATTTGTAAGCCAATTTCTCGATACCGTTCTCAGCCAAACGGCTTCTTAACGATTTTTTTTCAGGAGGCGCAAGCCTCCTGATTCTTTGCCAGCCGCCAGCCCTTTGGGCTTTTCTGCGACCGATAGGGAGCGTGGCTTTTGGGGCGACGAAGCAAAACGGGGACGCGACCACTCTAAAACTGGCGGCTCATCTCGAAGGCAGCGGCATGCGCTCTCGAACCAAGCAAAGCGGGGGCGTGCGCGTTACGCTGCCTGAGAACATGCAGGCCGTGTTGGGGGCTTCGCTCTCGCCTTACCACTCCCTCCGGCCTGCACTGGATCCAGAACGGGAACGAGACCGCGACAGCTTGGGGGATTTGATTTGCGATTTGGCGAAGAGCTTTGATTGCCGACAGATTCCCAGCCGAGCCTTTTGGCGAAGGACTTTGGGACAAAGTCCGTAAGCAACCGATGCCGCCGAGGACGGGCGCGGGGTCAAGATTGGTAGTGGTCGGACGCCGAAGGATCCAATCTTGAGGCCGTGACCGCCCGGCGGCAATAGCAAGAGTTTTTATGATGATTTGCCCTACGTGGTTCCCGATGCGCTGGCTTGGGGTGGGCGCTGCTGGTGGGGTAGGAGGAAGTGGGGGCGCGGAGAGCTTGGGCCGGAGGGTGGCGCGGAGAGCGGACGAGCGCAGCGAGTGCAAGCGGTCTAGGAAGCGGGCGGGCTGGCGCGACTCCTGCAAGGAAGGCTTTTTGCGGAAGGAGCGCAGCGACTGACCTAGCCGACCGGCCATGACTTCACACAACGCTCCGTAATCCGACGACGAATGAAAGGAGGGAGGAATCGACCGACTGCAATGCTGCCAGGGTGGAAGGGGCCCCTTTGGGGAAGGCAACCACCCGATCAGGCACGGCGACGGATTACGGATGT
>CALDZJ010000101.1 GCA_937944055.1 uncultured Verrucomicrobiales bacterium
GCGATTGAGAACTCCTTCCCCTCATACTTAACCTCCAGCGTCTCATTAGCCTCACCGATATCCGGACTATTCGCCATCACATCGACTGAATTCGGACCGAAGGTCAGCTTCACTGAGTTGGACTTTTCAGAGGAGAGAAGCGCGACACGCCGCGTCGTCTCCAAAAGTTTCTCACGGCTCAAGGTGAGGCGTTCCTTAGACTCGCCGGGAATCACTTGACGATAATTTGGATAGTTCCCCTCGATGAGTTTGCTCACAATGATGCTCGATCCAATCTCGAAGCAAACTTGATTATCCGAAAGCTTCAGAGTGAGCTCCCCCTCGGTGCTGAGGTGACGCTGCAGCTCTTGCACCGCCTTAGTCGGGACGATGAAATCGACCTCATGGCTCGATGGAAATTCCAGCTCGTGATCCACCATCGCAAGGCGGCGGCCGTCTGTTGCAACTAAGGTTAATTTACCCTCCTTAAAGGAAGCGAAAATTCCGTTGAGCACATAGCGGGTCTCATCAGTTGAAATCGCATAAGAGGTCTTTTTTAAGCCATTTCGAAAAATAGCCTGAGGGATCTGATACTCCTTCGCCTCCTTGAAGTCTGCGAGCGGAGGAAACTCTCCATCAGGAAGACCAATGATCTTGAAAAAACTAGGACCGCTCTTGATCGAGGCAACATTCTTAGCATCGACTGAAATCTCGATCTCAGCCGAGGGCAACTCACGGATGATATTAACCAGCCTTTTGACCGGGAGAGTCGTCGCGCCGGTCTTAGAAATTTCGGCCTCAACAGTGCCACTCACCCCCACATCAAGATCCGTAGTCGTCAGGCGTAAACCCTCATCACCAGCTTCAATCAGGACGTTAGAAAGGATAGGAAGAGTCGTGCGACTGCTCACCACATGTTGCACTTGCTGCAAGCCATCTAAAAAGGCCTCTTTTGCGATTCTGAACTTCATAGAAATCACGCCCAGACGGGCTTGGAGGCAACCGTGGACCTCCACCCCCGCCTTGGCAAGTATTTCCTTAGGATTCTAGAACTAATTTGCCGCCGCATCACCGCCACATCACCGCTCTAATTGGGCCGTGAGTTTTTCAACCGCGCCCCTTACCTCCAGATCAGCCTCCATGTCTGCCTTCACCTTCTTACAAGCGTGAATCACGGTTCCATGGTCCCTTTTTCCAAAGGCGTCTCCAATCTCGACCAGAGATAACTTCGTCAACTTTCGGGACAAATACATTGCGACCTGACGAGGAAAGGCGATGCTCGCCGGCCGTCGGCGACTCCTCATATCACCTAGATTGATTCCGTAGTAATCTGCGACTGTTTTTTGAATCTGCTCGATGCCGATTTGGTTCGTATTCTCATCCCGCACCAAATCGCCTAAAAGCTCGTCCACCTTCTGCACCGACATCGGCTCAGAGGAGAGGAAACTGTAACTCGCCACGCGGGTTAATGCCCCCTCAAGGCGGCGCACGTTACTCTTAATGGAATTCGCAATATGCACGACGATGTTGTTCTCTAACTCCACCTTCCACTGCTCCATCTTGCGGCGTAAAATCGCGACACGAGTCTCAAAACCCGGAGGCTGCAACTCCACGGTAAGACCACTCTCAAAACGGCTCACCAAGCGTGGGTCTAAAGTCTGAATCTCTGGCGCCGGGCGATCACAGGTCAAAATCACCTGCGTCTGAGAATTTAGAAGAGCATTAAAAGTATGAAAGAACTCATCCTGAGTCCGCTCCTTACCAGCGACGAACTGGATGTCATCAATCAACATCGCATCAGCATGGCGGTAAGCTTTACGGAAAGCATCAAGACTCCCCTTCCGCACGGCCTCGATGAATTCATTGGCAAAGTGCTCTGCCGTCAGGAAAACGATTTTCGCCTTCGGATCATTCGCCAGCAGCTGCTGCGCCACGGCCGACATCAAATGAGTTTTCCCCAAGCCCGCCTTCCCGTGGATAAAGAGCGGATTAAAGCTCCGCCCCTCCTCATACGCCACCGCTGAGCATGCCGCATGCGCAAATTGGCTATTATCTCCCACCACAAAACTCTCAAAATCAAGTTCTGGATTAATTCCCAAGCGCTTTAACCGTCGCTCAAACGCTAGCCCCTTCCCAGTGGGGTCAGGGGTCACCACCCGCACCGGCTCCCCAGCTCTTGACTTACGAGCGGCCTGCTTTGACTCCTCCTCCGCCGGGAGCTCTTGCCCCTTCACAATCACCTGCGGTGAACAATGAATTCCAGCCCCCTCCGCAAATGCCGCACGGAGCTCATCCATGTAATTTGTCTCAATCCAAATTTGATGCATATCGGACTGCACTCCCACGATCCCCGGAGTCTCGTCAGCTTTCACGATCTCCGCATTCTTAAACCATCTCGTAAAGGCATCAGCGCTAATATATTCGCTCAACTTAGCCTTCACCTTCTCCCATAATACGCGCTCTTCTTGACCGTCTCCTTCCTTGGTGCTGCTCATTTTTTAAAAGGATCTTATTTGAAAAATTAAAGTTCTTATTCCGATTTCAGCGGGCGATCTCCCCCCGCAGTTCACACCCGAAAACTGCACCGCAATGCCCCTGATCGAGAATCAAAAAGTGTCCTAAAAAAAATGTGAAAAAACCACCTATTGTTCCACAAACGATCCACGCAATTTTCCAAAAAAAACCCAGGTGATTTTTTTCTTAAGCCACCTTAATCAAGCTTTCAATTTAGACCCGATTAAGCCTCCCGCAAGGGTCAAAAAGGTCCCCACCGGCCACATCCACATCGAGGCCACCAATGGCTTCACTTTCCCTGGGCTCACTAACTCATAAGTCG
The DNA here is from genome assembly GCA_937944055.1 of uncultured Verrucomicrobiales bacterium. Lineage (GTDB taxonomy): Bacteria > Verrucomicrobiota > Verrucomicrobiia > Verrucomicrobiales > Akkermansiaceae > SW10. The sequence continues at coordinate 2,816 of CALDZJ010000101.1, forward strand.
GCAGCATCCCCAACCAGTCAACTCCCCCGGTGAGCATCTCCACCAAGATCCAAATATCCATCCGGATAAACATCGTTAAAAAGAAGGAGATCGAGGCTCCCACAAGGATTCCTCGGAAAGAACCCCTCCCCAAGAGAGCGCACAAAAACATCCCTAACAGCGGCCCCATCGTATAGGTCGTCATCCCAAAGGCTAAGGGTAAAATTGGCACCCCTAGCTGCCTCTGCACATACTCCATCAAAAGTGTAAATCCAGTCAGACCCAGCCCCCAGATAATTACCCAGCGCCGTGAAGCCTTAAGGAGCATATCTTGATCCAAATTCGCGTTGTTTTCCGGATTATGAATCAGCGAAATCGTCGTCTGACTTAAAGCCGCCAAAATCGAGTCTAGGCTCGAAATTGCCGCCGCGAAAAGCCCCGCTAAAATCAAACCCGCCAAGCCCGGTGGCAACTCTGATACAATCCATATTGGAAAGACATGATCACCCCCAGGCGATGGCACCCCACCCTCCGCGAGACTCGCCGGCTTCCCATCTTTCATGAAATTTAAATTCTCCGCCAAGACTCCTTCAGGAGGATTTTGATGATAGAATACGAACAAGGCCGCCCCCACCAAAAGCATCAGATAAGTCAGAGCCTGACCCAGCGAGCTCCCGATGATTGCCTTTCGAGCATCGCCAGCATTTCGACAACAAAACATCCGCTGCGCATTCAGCTGATCCACCCCAAACGCCGTCAAATTCTGGAAAGGCACCGCAATAATAGCCACCCAAAAAGTAAACTGAAACTCAGGACCGATCCCGAAACTCCCATCCCACATTCGATCCTTCCCATTCTCCCCCGCCACAGACCAATACGTCGCCCAGCCTCCATCCAAATGAGTCACTACCCAGAACAATGAAACTAAGCCTCCCACCGTAAACAGACAAAATTGCATCACATCGGTCCAGATCACGGTTCGCATCCCCCCCATCAAAGTCCACCCAATCGCAAAAATCCCAATGATCAGAATACAAACTTCAAAATCCAAACCCGTCACCACCTTCAGTGGCAACGCGGCCACCAAAACCCGCACACTCTGCCCTAAAATCGACCCCACCGTAAAAAACACCGTTGCCAAAGTCTTAAGCTGGGGCTTGATCCTACGCCCCATATAATCATAAGGACTATAAATTTCATCCTCATAAAAAACCTTCACAAAGTAAATCCCCACAATCACCCGCCCCATCACTGAGCCGATTCCCCACAGCATATAAGTAAAATCTCCATTCGCAGCCATCACCCCGCCCGGCACACCAATAAAGGTCACCCCACTAATCTCCGTCGCGATGATCGACCCACAGACCGCCCACCAAGGAAGTGATTTACCACCTGCAAAAAAATCCTTAATCGTCGACTGCTTCCCTCCCATGTAATGACCAATTACCGTCGTCAGAATCAAATAACCAAAAAGCACGACCCAATCCGCAGTGGTAAACCATTCACTCATCGCCGGACACTCTGCCAAGTCACCCACCCTCTGTCCATCCTCTACAAATTTCTTCTCCTCCCTGCCTAATAATCTTGTCGCTCCGCCCCCCTCGTCCTAGCTTCCAGAAACCGTTCAAGGAGGATAAATATAAACGACGAAAAAACACGCATCGTTGGGATCATCCCAGCCCGCTGGGCTTCTACCCGCTTCCCCGGAAAGCCCCTTCACCCCCTCCTCGGTAAACCCCTCCTCCAGCACGTCTTCGAGCGTGCTTCTCTCTGTCAGAATATCGATGAGCTCGTCATCGCAACCGATGACAAACGCATCACCGCCCTCTGCGAAAGTATCGGCGCACGTGCCATTCAGACCCGTAGTGACCACTCCACCGGCACCGACCGCATCGCGGAAGCCGCCGCCCAATGCCAAGCCGCCACTCACATCATTAACATTCAAGGAGACGAGCCCCTTCTAGACCCCACCCTTGTCGACACCCTCGCCAGCACCCTTCGCCAAGACCACACTCTCCCCATGATCACCGCCGGCAGCCCACTCCATGATCCAGAACTCATCGCCGACCCCAACATCGTCAAACTCACCCTCAACCGCCACCATAACGCCCTCTACTTCTCCCGCTCCCCCATCCCCTTTCTACGAAATCCGGACTCTCGCAGTCTCCCCACCTACCGCCACCTAGGCCTCTATGGATACCGGAGAGACTTCCTCCAACACTTCATTTCACTCCCCCCCTCCCCGCTCGAAATCGCCGAGGGCCTAGAGCAGCTCCGCGCCCTTGAAGACGGAGCAACCATCCGCATCCATCTCACCGAGCATGAGGCCATTGGCCTAGACTCTCCTGATCAAGTTCCACTCATCGAATCTCTCCTAGCCGCACAGCAATGAAATACATCTTCGTCACCGGAGGAGTCGTCTCCTCCCTCGGAAAAGGCCTCGCCGCAGCATCCATCGGCACCCTCCTCGAGCACCGTGGACTCAAAGTCCAAATCCAAAAATTCGACCCCTACCTCAACGTCGACCCCGGCACCATGTCGCCCTATCAGCACGGAGAAGTCTACGTCCTAGATGATGGCGCCGAGACTGACCTCGATCTTGGCCACTACGAGCGCTTCACCCACGGAAACTTTTCCCAAGTCAACAGCCTCAGCTCCGGCCAAGTCTTTGAAAACGTCATTAAAAACGAACGCGCTGGCAAATACCTCGGAGCCACCGTCCAGTTCATCCCCCACGTCACTGATGAAATCAAAGCCCGCCTCCAACTCGCCACCGAGAGTAATCCTGAAGCAGACGTCATCATCACCGAGATCGGCGGCACCGTCGGCGATATTGAAGGCCACCTCTTCCTAGAAGCCCTCCGCCAATTCGCCCTTGATGTCGGCAAAGAAAACGTCTGCTTCATCCACGTCACCCTCCTTCCCATGGTCCGCGCTGCTGGCGAGATTAAGACAAAACCCACCCAGCAATCCGTCGCCAAACTCCGCGAAATCGGCATCCAACCAGACATCATCATCTGCCGCACCGAGCACGATCTCGACGATGACAACCGCCGCAAGATCGCCATGTTCTGTAATGTTCAAAAAGACCACGTCGTCGCTTTTCGAGACGTCGAAAACACGATCTACGAATGCCCCCTAGATCTCCGCAAAGATAAGATCGATCGCCTCGTCTCTGATGTCCTCAACCTCAAAAGTGAGACCCCAGACCTCTCCCGTTGGGAAAACTTCGTCCACCGCCTCGTCCATCCCTCACAAAAAACCACGATCGCAGTCGTCGGAAAATACATCGAGCTAAACGACGCTTACAAATCCATCTACGAATCCCTCACCATCGCAGGCGCAGAGCACGACACCGCCATTGAGGTCATTAAAATCGACGCCGAAGACATCGAGCAACACGGAGCAGAAAAAATAATCGGAAAAATCGGCGGCATCCTCGTGCCAGGTGGCTTTGGCGAACGCGGTACTGAAGGGAAAATCCTCGCAGCCCAATACGCCCGCGAAAATAAAATCCCCTACTTCGGCATCTGCCTCGGCATGCAAATCGCCACCATAGAATTCGCCCGTAATGTCTGCGGCATCACAGAAGCCAACTCCACCGAATTCGCCAAGGAAACCCCTCATCCCGTCATCAGCCTCCAAGAAGAACAACAAGGCATCACCGACATGGGAGCCTCCATGCGCTTAGGCTCCTGTGAATCCTCCCTCCTCCCCGGCACCAAGTCATATGAACTTTACGGCCAGACCACGACGATCCACGAGCGCCACCGCCACCGCTGGGAATTTAACCCAGCCTACCGCGAGCAACTCGAAGCCGCCGGCCTCACCATCGCCTCCGTCTCAAAGGATGAAGGCCTCGTCGAAATCATCGAAATCCCAGATCACCCCTTCTTCATCGCCGCTCAATTCCACCCCGAGTTCAAATCCAAACCAAACTCACCCCACCCCATCTTCTCCGGCTTCGTAAAAGCCTCCCTCGAAAACAAGTAACGTGGCGGAGACCTCCGGTCTCCAAGCCCTTCAAATACAAGTTTCCAAATTCTAAAAAAGGCACACCGGTGAGGAGATCAGAGGTCTCCACCACCAACAAAGCCGATAATCCCATCCCCCATGAAAGCCTCCCGCCTCATCGTCGGCCTCTCCGGCCCCACCCTCACACCAGAAGAATCCGCCCTCTTCCGTGACCTCCAACCCGCCGGCTACATCCTCTTCTCTCGCAACCTCGAGTCCGCCTCTCAAATTCGCGAACTCACAGACTCCCTCGCCGCACTCTCTCTCGACCGCCCCTTCATCTCCATCGACCAAGAAGGAGGCCGAGTCTGGCGCACCCGGGAGTTTAGCGCAGCCCCTCCAGACGCCGCCACCTTCACCGCCAAAGCCACCCCCAACCAAATCGCCCGCTTTGGTGCGCTCACCGGACAACTTCTTGAGCTCCTAGGCATCAACCTCAACTTCGCCCCAGTCCTCGACCTCGACCACTTCCCCGAGCAAAACAACGGCCTACGCGGACGCTGCTGGGGCCGTGACTCCCAGACCGTCATCACCAATGCCGGCATCTTTAACCGCTGGATGCGTAAGCAACAAATCCTCTCCTGTGGAAAACACTTCCCCACCAACGGCCTCGCCCTCAGCGACCCACATCACGCCCTCCCCATCGCCGAAATCTCCCGCGAGGACCTCCTGAAAGAAGACCTCCTCCCCTACACCGCACTCATGCCCGAGCTAGATGCCATCATGGCTTGTCACCTAAACTTCCCAAAGCTCGACCCAGACATGCCTGCCTCGCTCAGCAAAAAAATCCTCACCGGACTCCTTCGTGACCAGCTCGGATATCAGGGCCTCATCCTCACTGATGACCTCGACATGGGAGCCATCGTCCAAAACTACGGCCGCGGGAATGACATTAAGCTCGCCCTCGAAGCCGGAGCAGACCTCGCCCTCGTCTGTCATGACATCACCTCTCTCCCCACCGCCCTAGAAAGCCTCACGATCGAAAACGCCGATCACCATGACTCCCTCATCAGGATCGAGAAACAACGTAATAAGCTCAAGCGCTCGCCCGACTTCACCCCCGCCCGCTGGGATGAAATCAATGAGCAACTCAGCGAACTGACCAAAGAAATCAGCGGCCAGTCCCGCTTCGAGCCAGAAGGCCCCACCCAAAGCCCTGTCGAAGACTACTAAAAGGCCCGAGAGAAATCGACTAGCGCACTATGATCACCGGCCGCCGAATCCCTCTCAGCATCACTTCCTCTCTTGTCAGATCATAGATTCTAAGCTAATCCCGCCACGTAATGCCTGTTGCAACTCCAGAACAATATCAGCAAATGCTCGATGCCGCCCAGAAGGGTGGATACGCCTACCCAGCCATCAACATCACTTCTCTCATCACCGCGAACGGAGCCCTTAAGGCCTTCGCAGAAGCTAAATCAGATGGCATTATCCAAGTCTCCACCGGCGGGGGCCAATTCGCCTCAGGCACCGGCGTTAATGACGCGGCTTTCGGCGCGATCGTCCTCGCAGAAGCCGTCCACATTCTTGCCGAAAAATATGACATCCTCATCGGCCTCCACACCGATCACTGCCACCCCGATAAGGTCGACTCATTCCTCCGCCCCCTCCTAGAAGCCTCACGCAAGCGCATCGCGGAAGACAAAGGCCCCCTCTTCCAATCCCACATGTTTGACGGCTCAGTGGTAGATCTCGATGAGAACATGAAAATCTCCACCGAACTGCTCAAGGAGTGCGTTGAACTCAACATCATCCTTGAGATCGAGGCCGGTTGCGTTGGCGGTGAAGAAGACGGTCATGACACCTCCGGCCTCCCCTCAGAAAAGCTCTACACCACGCCCGAGGACATGTTGCAGGTCTATGAAACCCTCAGCCCCATCGGCCGCTTCATGTTCGCCGCCACCTTCGGCAACGTCCACGGCGCCTATAAGCCTGGATCGGTAAAACTCAAGCCCACCATCCTTCGTGATGGTCAAAAAGTCGTGACCGACAAATACGGCCCAGAAGCAGAAATGGACCTCGTCTTCCATGGAGGCTCCGGCACCTCGCCCGAGGACCTCCAAGAGACTCTCGACTATGGCGTCGTGAAAATGAATATCGACACCGATACGCAATACGCCTTCTCCCGCCCCATCGTCACCCACATGTGCGAAAACATCGAGGGCATGCTCAAGATCGATGGGGAAGTCGGGAACAAGAAAAACTACGACCCCCGCAGCTACCTCAAAAAAGCCGAGCAGTCTCTCTGCGACCGCATGAAGCAAGCCTGCGATGAGCTTCGCTCCGCCGGAAATTCCATTTACTCTGCATAAATTTCCACTCACCTTCTCCTGCAAGGGCCCGCTCTTAAACGCGGGCCCTTTCTTTATCTCCTAGATCGCCCCCTTCCTTTTTTATTTCGAAACTCCTCCACAATGACTGATTCCAAAGCCGCCCCTGCTCCCCCCGCTCCCCCCGCTCCCCCTGCTCCCCCTGCTCAGAAGCAAGATAACCCACTGACCGACATCATCGTCAACGTCATCCTCCCAGTCCTCATTCTCAGCCATTGCAGTAAAGAAGGCGATAAGGCCTGGCACTTAGGCCCCTACGTCGCGATGGGCCTCGCGATCATCATCCCGCTCGCCTACGGAATCTGGCATTTCATACAGCACAAAAAACTCAACACCTTCTCCGCTGTCGGCGTCTTTAACGTCCTCCTCACCGGCCTCATCACGATCTACCTCTTCGCCACGGACGATCCTGAGACCCGTAAACACGCCCCTCTCCTCTTCGGGATTAAGGAAGCCATTCAGCCCCTCATTCTTGGTTCACTTTTCCTACTCACCCATAAAGCCGCTACCCCACTTTTTAATGCGTTCGTTTACAATGAGGGGATTTTTGACCACGGCCGCATTAATAAGAAGGTGAAAGAAAATAATAACGAGCAAGGCCTCGCCGATCTTCTCTGGTCATCTACGAAGCTCTTCTTCGGCTCCTTCTGCCTCTCAGCTGTGATGAACTTAGCCCTCGCCTATCACTTCCTTGGCGACCTCGATCCTAATGCCGAGAACTGGAAAGAACTCTACAACCAAGATGTAGGCCGCATCACCGGCTGGGGCTTCCTGGTGATCGGTGTTCCGCTTCTCATCGTAGGCGGCTTCATCCTAGCTCGAATGATCAAAGGACTAAAGAGTCTCACAGGCTTAGAGACGGAAAAAATCCTCCAAGCGCGTTAATCAGAGCTTCCGCTGGTCCCACTGCTCCCACCATTGATGAAATTCTGAGGGCAAGATCCGCACGCGAAAAATATTACCCTCAGTGAGGCTGAGTAACCTTTCCTCGACGACCGTTACGAAGGATTCCCGATGATCAGCGGTGACATTTTGGCTCGCCCAATCTTTCAGAAATGAGGCCGCCTCCCGCTTGCCCATCTTCTTGACGACGACCTCTCTTAGACAGGATTTAATGTCGTCACGGTAGTGGAGTTTCACGGGGTCTTGCTCGCCGACTTCTTGCCGGATCGTCATGTAACGGGCCGCAGATTTCTCATACGCCCACGCAAATATATCGACCATGGGCTCCACTCGGTTCAGTTCATAAACTGAGAGAATCCCTTCGATATATCGCTTGGCTGGCACGCCCACAAAGGAAAGCGGCGAAAGGTTTTTCTGAATTAAGGGCAGGTTCGCAGCCAAGCGCGAGGTGCGCTTGTTTCCATCTTCAAAGGGCTGGAGATAAGGCAGCTGAATCATGAGAAAAAAGCTGCACTCTAAGGGCTCTTCTATCTCTCCAGCTTTTTTCAAGATCAGGTCAAAGGTTTCTTCGATGACTTGCGGAGCATTTTCTGGATGGAAGACACTCCCGCCAATCCCGACGGGAACACTCCGCAACCTGCCCTCGGAACTGGATTTCTCCATGAGATCTTCAGTGAGGGCCGCATGAATATTCATGAGGGTGTATCTGTTAAAGCCGAGGTGCTGAGGGTTCTCCACCATCATTTCGATGGCTGTTTTGTGGTTGAAGATCATGATGGCTTCACGCGCACGATGAGGCTCATCAGATCGGCCTTGCTCAAGGAGGTAGTCAGTTTCTAGGAGGGAGTAGGTGTTGCCTTCAAGGCGGCTGGAGTTCCACGATAGGTCGATGATGAGCCGGTCAAAGATCTGCCGAGCATGAGTCCCGGCGGGAAGGCCGTCGTAGTGTTCGTTCCGCCCGATTTTTAGGAGCCGCTGGCGCAGTGCTTTGGGCAGGTAGTAGGTTTCGTTAGGCCGGTAGGAGTCTAGAAATTCTCGACGATAACCAACAGGTTTCCGGCTTTCTTGAGGCGCGGAGACGCTATTTACGATTTGACGTGAGATCTTGCTGTAGTCTGGCCCACTACGATTTTCGCTTTTCTCCGGTGCTGGCGAGGGCGAGGAAGCATTGAAGGGGACGGTATCTTCGCAAACGAGGCTGGGGGGCGTTTCTTGGCTAAAATCGTATTTATGGTCGATGCTGTAACGGGTTGCTCGCGCTTTCCCTATTTTTTGAATCCGCCCATCTTTCGCGAGTTCTTGGAGCCTTCGCTGTAGGGTTCGACGAGGGAGTTTCTCGCTAAGGGAGTCTGAGATGTCTTGGAGGGAGATTCCGAGTCCACGGGATTCCCGCACCGTTCTCTCAATTTCTTCGTCACTTTTCATAGGTATTGCGCTGCTTTATCGCGCCAATTTATGGCGCGATATTTGGCGCAATTCAAGGATTTTTGCTGTTTTTGCAAGTTATTCCAATATCGCGCCATATTCCTCCCTTTTTTGGCGCAATAATGGCGTGATTTTATTTTTGTGATGTTTTTTTGGCGCGATTTCTGATTATTCTAAGATTTTATTTATACTTTTCTTACGTTAAGGATAGTTGATGCAGCGCGCGCTTCCTTTTATTGTTTTTGTGATTGTTCTGGGATTTGCTCGGATTTTTGGCGCTCTGACTTCTGATACTTTCGCTAATTTCCAGCCCCTTGGTGCTCTGTTTTTCTGCGGTATGGCTTTGTTCGGTTGGCGCGGTCTTTGTCTCCCTGCTTTGGCATGGGTGATGACGTATCCGATGACGAGTCTCGCGCAGGGTTATGAGATGGGGGCTCAGTTGCTGATTCCTGTGGCGGGGTTTGTTGGGATGATTGCTTTGGCAGCTTTTTTCAAGGGTTCTAACTCTGGGCGAATTTTTGTGGGGTCTCTTGCAGCTGCGGTTATTTTTTATGTGCTTACCAATGTCTTGAGTTGGGCCTTCGATCCGCTGTATGGACCTAAATCTCTCGCAACTTTGGGGCAGGCTCTTTGGACTGGCCTTCCGGGTTACCCTCCTACTTGGGTTTTCTTTCGTAATGCGATGGTGGCCCAGTCGCTTTTTAGCGCGATTTTTCTTATCGCGACTTCTACGGTTCCTGTGGCTTTACAAAAACGCGATTTTGAAACCGCTTCTTAAGGGATCGCTATGCGTCGCTCAGTTTTCTCGCTCATTTTTTCTTTGCTTCTAGCTGGATTGGCGGCCGCTCAATCACCAGAAAACCGGAGAGAAGCACGTAATCTTCTGGACCCTACGCTTAGCCAATGGGAGGTCTGGATGGGAGTTCCTCACAAATCTCTCGATCTCGATGGCTTCCCCAAAAGCACGAGTTCTGATTCCAAGGAGGGTGTTCCCTTAGGTTTAGGGCATGATCCCCTTGGCGTCTTCTCGGTCATCAAAGAGGACGGCAAAATAATCCTAAGAGTGACGGGCCAAATATACGGGGGGCTTACCACGAAGGAGGAGTTTGAGAATTATCACCTTAGCCTACAGTTCCGTTGGGGAGAGGCTAAATGGGAGCCTCGTCTCAACCGCCCCCGCGACTCAGGCCTCCTTCTTCATTGTGTTGGCCCTCATGGTGCGTTTTGGAATGTGTGGAAACGCAGCTTAGAATGTCAGATTCAGGAACAAGATGTTGGGGATTTTTTTGCTCTCGCCGGAAGCATCGCTGAGATTCCGTCAATTATTCCGAAGCGCGGAAAGCGCCCCGTTTACCAATCGGGCGCCCCCCTTCGCACGATTTCTAAATCAGTCAGACGCGGGACCTCAAAGGAGATGCCCCACGGCGAATGGAATACCGTAGAAATCTACACAATCGGGAATCAGATGGTTCACGTTGTGAACGGGTCTATCAACATGGTCCTCCTCAATACTCGTCAGCAAACTCGCCATGGCGAAGCTCCTCTCACGAAGGGGCAAATCCAAATTCAATCAGAAGGCGCCGAGATTGATTATCGCAACATTCGGCTCACTCCGATCAAGGACTTCCCGCCCAAAGTCAAAGCGGCCCTTAAATAGGCTGCTCCCACTCTCGCTGAAGATTCCTAATTTTTTTTCTCCGCCAGAGCATCGAAAGCTCCCGCCCTTTTCCTTCGCGCCCCGGATACGTTCTGCGAGGTTCCTCAGACCATTCCAGATCGAAGTCCCCTTGAAAAAATCCCATAAGCTCATCAAGAGTCACGCCGAAGGGTGGTCCCGCTTCTCTGTCATGGTCCGGGTTGAGGAAGAAAATTCCTAACAAGCAACCATTCTCAGGGATGAGCCGCGCCATCGCTGCCGCATAATCAGCTCGTCGCTCCACCGCAATAGCGCAAAAGCAAGTATGCTCAAAGACCAAATCATAGCGCCCCGGCCACTCAAAGAGATCTCCATGTGCCCAGGCTAATCCGGTTTCATAATATTCCCTTTTCGCTTGAGCGATCGCTTCCTCCGCTATGTCTAAGCCGAGTACTTCAGCCCGAGTCACTGAGTGGATTAAGTTAGCATCATGGCCAAAACCACAGCCCGGCACGAGAATCCGCTCCGCATCTCCCGCCACCTCCTGATGCTGGGACAACAAAAAAGGGAGCTCTGGATGAGGCTCCCCTTTTTCCCAAGGCGTCTCGCCGGACTGGTAACGTGCGCTCCAATCGACGGACATCCTATTAAATTCGGCTTAGTTCGTAGTTCCGCGGCGGCGCATGTTACGATACTCCACGATGCCATCCACGATGCCATCTGCAATGCCTTCGCGGTAGCGCCCTTCTTTCGTGCGCCCACGCTCCTTGGAGTTTGAAACAAATCCGCCTTCTACAAGAATGGCGGGATTTTGAGCATGGCGAATGACATAATAGCGGGCATGCTTCACTCCACGATTAACGGCCTTCACCTCCCTGAGCATGCCACGCTGCACAGCATCCGCGAGTGGCTTAGAGCCCTTAGAGCAGTAGAAAGTTTCCAGCCCAGAGACATTTTTCTTCCAAGTGAAGTTGTAGTGAATACTGACGAAAATTGAATTTGGGTAGCGGTTTCCGATCTTGGCGCGCCCAGGAAGGGTGACGAAGTTATCGCTACGGCGAGTCATGACAGTCTTGAAGCCCTTTGCTTTGAGCTTTTTCTCAACGCGCATCGAGGTATCAAGAGCGAGCCATTTTTCGTAAACCTTGCCGTAGGCACCTCCGACATCACGACCGCCATGACCGGCATCAATGACAACAGTATTAAAGGTGCCTCCAGCAGCTTGGAGAAGGGTCGCGGTGAGGAGAGCTAGGGAGGTAATGAGGGATTTCATAGCGTTAAGCAATTGCAGGAATTTTGATTTTTAAAAAATTCTAACTAAAAAGGCAATCTTTTTAATCAGGGTGTGAGATTATTTAGGACGTTCGGATGCTCGGCGAGCGGTGGGGGCCTTAGCGGCTTCTTTTTTCGGATCATAGGGCACGGCGCCAGCAACTGCAACTTTTCCGTCAGCAAAAGAGACAAAACGTGGTTTACGGCCACCGACTCGCTTAAAATACTTTGTCCCTGTGAGGGCTCCATCTTGACTCACCGTTCCATGCACAAAGATTTCAGGGTTCGCTAGATAAAGAACGTGGAGCTGATTTTTACCATCTAGCGCCATTGCAGGCTCAACAAAGGAGAGGTATTCACTCAGCCGAAAGGTTGAGAGAGCAAACCCTGTCTGCAAGTCCATCACCTGCGCATAGATCGAGGTCCGCCGCCCATCATTGAAGGTGATCACGTTATATTCGCGCTTTGGTGAACGAGATTTGGGCACTCCAAAGGGTTGCTTATAAATGTTATTTCCACCTCCGACTGTGAAGTGCCCAGAATTCGAGGTGTAGGTCACATCATCAAAGCCCGGCTGGCTCACGTGAGCTGTGACGGCATAGTTGCTCACGCGGGTGACATTGAACAGACTGCTCAAGTTCACGCGGCGAGCCATGCTGCGACCGGCTGGAATGACCGCTCTTTGAAAAACTTTATGATTCAACTTCTGCATTCCACGTCCCCCAGCATCTCGCATGCTGAAATCTAGCCAGCTGTGAGCGATCGTCCCCTCGGCCTTACTTACGAAACTCAACTCACGCCCACTCCGATTGGTAATCGTGACAACTGCCGTAACTGGCTCGTGAGAAAGGTATTGAGAACGGTCGATCTTGATATCGACTCCGACTTGCCCGAGGCCCAGAGAGGGCATGAGAGCTATGAGGAGGGGAAGGAGGAGAGATTTCATGATCGAAGATGGAGAAAGCGAAGCGATTCTTAGGCCTCAGGGGAAGGAAAAACGTGGAGATCTCAGGAAATTATGGACGAGCCACAAGGAGCGATTTTGCTGCTGGTAGCGAAATTTGCACAGATTCAGCACGATTCGGTAGCTTCAAGCTGAGGGTATCTGCTTCTAGGTTACGGTCTGTAACGATCAGATCCGTTCCCGGTATGAGTTCCATCTCCGCCAACCATTGTAGAAATGAGGGCTGATCTTCACGCACTCGCTGAAGAGTATAAGCGCCAGGAGGGCAATCAGCTAAAACAGTGGTTCCATCTGGGGTTAATTCCCCCTCTGCATTTGGAATCGGAGCCCCATGGGGATCATGCGTAGGGTGGTGCAACATCTCGTCCATCCGCGCTAGGAGTCTATCTGAAATCACATGCTCTAAGACCTCTGCATCTTCATGGACCTCCGCCCAGTCCAGTTTCATGATTTCCACCAGAAAGGTTTCTACCAGACGGTGCCTCCGTAGAACTAATAGCGCAGCTTTCTGGCCAGCCCCACTTAAGAGGACCCCTCGACGAGGGGTGTATTTCACGAGATCTTTTTTCAAAAGCTGATTCATCATCGTGGTAGCCGTCCCAGGGGTGACCCCGATTTTTTCAGCCACTTGCCCGATCGGCACCATCTCAGCTTCCTCATGTTGCCCCTGTAAGGACCAGATTGCTTTTAAGTAATTTTCAACGGTGCTGGAGGGCATTTTTAAGATGATCTTTCTCGCTGAAAACCTAAGCGGAACCTGCTAAAATGCGAGGGGAAACAAAAAATCGAAACACGGTGGAAAATAAAAAAGCTCGATGGCCACAGAGACCACCGAGCTGGATTTTTTCTCCAATGAGAAGTCTGAGGAAAGAACCTAGAGAGACTTCTTAAGGGTGGAAGAAGGCTTGAAACCAACTGACTTAGAAGCGCCAATCTTCATGGCTTCTCCAGTCTTAGGGTTACGTCCCATACGGGCAGCGCGCTTCTTAACTTCGAAAGTACCGAATCCGATGATTTGGACCTTCTTGTCTTTCTTAACGCCTTTGGCAATGCACTCAAGCACTGTGGCCACTGCCTCTTCTGCAGAGCGCTTAGTAGCTTCTTTTCCGAGGGCTTTTTGTACTGATTCGATGAGTTCACCTTTATTCATAGCACCAGAATCATCTGCACTCGGGATACTTTGTAAAGTTAAAATAAGCCCTGAACCCTGTATTTATAGGGGTTGACGCCCCCCCACTTTTTATGATGAACGCCGGAGTCCGATACTAGCAAGATTGTTTTCTGTTAGAGGAGGATGATTGACCTAGCGCGAAGAATCCTAAACCCTCTAACAGATGTCGGAATTGGCGATTCACGTAGCCTGGGATGTTTTACAATCCGTCCGTCCCGCTCTCCCTCGGCGACAAGACCTAAGCGTAGAGCTTGACGATGCTAATGCCGCCCAAGCGCGCGGCTATTATCTGCCAGATGAAGACGAGCGCCTGCGGCTCACTTACCTTCGCTATCTCGGAGCGCGGGCCAGCCTCTGGCAGATGGTTGAGGACCTTCAGCCTAGCTCCCGCAACGGAGAACTCAGGACCTTCGCCCTCGCCTTCTGTGCCGCCTCCATGCTGATGCGTAGCGCCACATTCATCATCGCCCTCGCCAAGGAGCGCCCCATTGCTTGGGCGAAGTTAGATGAGGCCGAGCCTCGCTACGGCCTCCCTCGTAAATCCTTCACCAAGGTCTACCAGAGCTTCAGTTCACCCGGGAGAATTTGGCGTTACCACCATGCTCGCAAGTTCTACGAGAAACATCGTACCAAAATCCTCGACACCCTTAATAAAGCCCACATGTCAGAGATGATTCCTTGGCTCGAGGAAGAAGAACCTCACTTCCATTCCCAAAAGCGCTCTCTCTTGGCCAGACTTCTTTCTTACCGACTCTACTCCGCCAGTCGGCGCACCAGCTCTGGATATACCAAGGTGATGTTCCACCTCTTCCGTCTCAGCGGATCAGCGATTGCCGAAATGAAGCAGCCTTTTATCAAAGCACCCGGAGCCAAAAAACGAGTCACAGCTGAAATCCGAGAAGAAGTCCGCGCACTGCTAAAGCCAGGCGACATCTTTGTGACCCGTCATGATGACGCTTTGAGCAATCTTTTTCTACCCGGCTTCTGGCCCCATGCCGCCCTTTACCTCGGCCCTCCAGAGGAAAGACGTGCACTTGGCGTTCCCGAGCAAGGCGATAGTGAAGCCTCCGTCCTTGAAGCTAAGAAAGACGGCGTCAAATTCCGCCCACTCTCGGAGACCCTCGCCGTGGACGCCTTCGTTGTCCTTCGACCGAAGGCGTCCGCAACTCCATTAAAAGAAGTCCTCACTCGAGCGCTCTCCCACGAGGGGAAGCTCTACGATTTTCTCTTCGATTTTCGGAAAGCAGACCGCCTTGCATGCACCGAGGTGATCTACCGTTCATTCCACGGCATTGGTGACTGGAAACTTGAGTTGACCAAACGCGCTGGCCGCACCGCGCTCTCAGCAGAGGACCTCATCCATCAAGGACTTTCACAGGATCTCCTCGAGGTCATCCTCATCTTCGGCATTGATGGTTCCTCTCTGCAAATCGGCACGCCCGCTAAAGCCAGCCTTCTAAAATCCCTCTCACCATAAAAACCAAGCCCGACCAACAGCACTTGCTCCCATAAATTCCCCTGTTAAAGTCCCTTCCATGTCCAGCCAGCTCGGCCAACTTTTCCGCATCTCCACCTTCGGCGAATCTCACGGCGGAGGTGTCGGCGTCATCATCGATGGCTGCCCTCCTCTCATTCCCCTGAGCGAGGATGATCTTCAGTTTGAGCTAGACCGCCGCCGCCCCGGCCAGTCTGAAGTCACCACTCCTCGTAATGAAGCAGACACCTGTGAAATTCTTTCCGGCACCTACGAGGGACAGACCCTAGGCTCCCCTATCGCAATCCTCGTTCGCAATAAAGATCACCGCCCAGAAGCCTATAATGAGATGGCCGTAAAATATCGCCCCTCTCACGCTGACTACACCTACGATGCAAAGTTCGGCACTCGTAACCCCGCAGGAGGCGGTCGCTCATCCGCGCGCGAAACCATCGGTCGCGTTGCCGCCGCCGCCATCGCTAAAAAAGTCCTCGCCCATTTCTGCCCCAAGCTCGAAACCCTCGCCTGGGTAAAGAGCATCCAAGACATCCCCGCAAAGGTAGATCCCCTTAGCGTCACCTCCGCTGAAATTGAGTCAAACATCGTTCGCACCGGAGACCCCGCAGCTGCCGAGAAAATGATCACACGGATTAAAGAAGTCCGCTCAGAAGGGAACTCCATCGGCGGCACCATCGAGTGCGTCATCCGCGGCTGCCCTCCCGGGCTCGGTGAACCCGTCTTTGACCGCCTTGAAGCAGATCTCGCCAAAGCCATGCTCTCTATCCCCGCCACCAAAGGCTTCGAAATTGGATCAGGCTTTGCCGGCACGACCCTGAAAGGCTCAGAACATAATGACCACTTCTACATGGATGGCGAAACCGTCCGCACCAAAACCAACAACTCAGGCGGCGTCCAAGGCGGCATCTCTAATGGCGAGCCCATCCTCTTCCGCGTCGCCTTTAAACCCACCGCCACCATAATGTCCACCCAGCCCACCGTCTCAAAAGATAAAGAAGACACCCAGCTAAAGGGCCGCGGTCGGCACGATGCCTGCGTCCTCCCCCGCGCCGTTCCCATTGTCGAAGCCATGACAAACCTCATCCTAGTCGACCACCTCCTCCGCCATCGCGCCTTCTGCGAGAGCTAAAACATCAGGGTCCCCAAAAAAAACACATCTTTCTAAGTTCTCTGATCTTAAGATTCTCACAGATTCACGGTTCAAAATCCCCCGTATCCGTGCCAAATTATAGGCACACGTAGTCATGGAAAACCTCCCTCCAAACACCATCATCGGCGGCATTCTCGTCATCTTCACCCTCCTTGGCTTTCTCAAGAGCTTCGTAAAAGCCTTCTTCAACCTCATCTCCCTTGCCCTCGGCGGACTCACCGGCCTCTGGGCCTACAACCACGGCTTCCTCATCGCTAAGGAATTCACCGCCCAGCCTGAACCATGGATGTCCACCGGCATCGGCATCGGCACCGCCGTCATCACCATCATCATCGTCCGCGGCATCCTTAATTTCCTCTCCGGCAAAAGTAACGATGGCAGCCAAGCTCGGACCGGAGGATTCGGACTTCCCGGCGGAACCTTCGGCCTCCTCCTCGGAAGCGGCATCGCATACTTCATGCTCACCGGCGTCCGCTATGCAGGCACCATGTCAGAACTCGAACGCCTCAAGGAATTCGTCAACGGCAAGATCGACACCTCCAGCCAGCAACCCCTCTTCGCAAAACTAAAAAACTGGATCGACACCAGCGACATCGGCCAATGGCACCAAAAAATCGACTTCCTGAACGACCCCCTAGACTCCACCGTGGCTAAGCTTGCCATCATCAAGGAACACCCAGAACAATACGCCGCACTCGCCGCAGATCAAAGCAGCCCGATCATCTACGATGCCCTCCCAGTAGACCCCGCCATCCAAGAAGCATACGATCAAGGGAACTTCGCCGCCCTCCTGCGCAACAAAGAGGTCCAAGCACACATCCGCAGAACCTTCTCCGAGAAACACCTCCGCCAACTAGACATCGAACGCGCCCTCGGACTCAAAAAATAACGTCCCCCTTCTTAGTCATCCTTCTCAGTCAGAAATCCAGAGAGATCTTGACCTCTCCTTTTCACTTCTCTAATCTGTTAGGCGTACTTCAAAAAAATTTGTTGTACAAAACACCAACCTACATCCCAAGAAACAATGAAAAGACTGAAAGCCATGATCGCTCTCGCCTTGTTACTGACCCCCAGTAGCTTCGCCGATGAGTTCAAAGAAAAAGCGAAAAAAATCCAAACTCTTTACCGGAATGGCATGATCGCCATGAATGCCGGAAAAGCAGAGGAGGCCAAGGCCGCCTTCGAAGCCGTCCTAAAACTCAGCCCCGGCCACGGCCACGCCCGCCACCAACTAACCCAAATCCCAACCGTGAATGCCCGCGTCGCTCTACAAAGGCGCAAGGCCCTCTTCAAATCCACTAAGATTGAAAAAATTCACTTCGCCAATGCCACCCTAGAAGAAGCACTGGAGGCCCTAAATGAACTCACCCTAGAAGCCAGTGCACAAAAATTTGCCCCCAACTTCGTCATCCAAGACCCCAGCGGAAAACTCAAAAACCGCAAAGTCACTCTAAAGATGAATCAAGTCCCCGTCTCAGTGGCACTGAACTACATCCTCGATGGCGTAGGCGCAGCGGCCCGCCTTGACCTCCATGCCACCATCGTTCGATCAATCGCCAAATAACCCACAACCAATCCCATTTTTTTACGCGCCAAGCTAGCAATTTCACCCTATGACTTGGCCCGTGAAAAAGTGGACTTTTCAAGATCGAATTATAGCCCCCTCCCTCCTCGCAGCTGACTTCGGGCGCGTCGCTGAAGAAAGCTCACGCGCCATCAATGCCGGAGCAGATTGGATGCATCTTGATGTCATGGACGGCAACTTCGTCGATAACATCTCCTTCGGCCCCGCCCTTATCCAAGCCGTCCATGAAACCAATGATGTCTTTCTTGATGTCCACCTCATGATCGCACGGCCAGATCACTACCTCCCACGCTTCGTCGCTGCAGGCGCCGATATGATCACCGTCCACGTCGAGCCTGAAGCTCAGCACGATGTTTCCAAAACTCTCGCCGCAATCCGCGCCGCTGGATGCCAAGCTGGGCTCGCCCTTAATCCAGCCACCCCCTTCGAGGCCGTCGTGCCATTCCTGGCAGACATTGATATGCTCCTCGTCATGACCGTCGTCCCCGGCTTCGGCGGGCAATCCTTTATACAAGAAATGATGGCCAAGGTCCAAGCGGGCGTAAAACACCGCAGCTCAAACAGCCTCTCCTACCACATCCAAGTGGACGGCGGAATTGGGACTCACACAGCTGCCCTTGCCGCAAAGGCCGGAGCCAATGTCCTCGTAGCTGGCTCCTCAACCTTCGGAGCCGCCGATATGAAGGCCGCCATCACCGCGATCCGCGACGCCTAAAATCAAGCCCCCCACCCCTGACTTAAGAACTAGACTTGCTGCGCATTAAAAAAACTGGCCCCTTCTTAAAGTCGCCCCTTATGGAAGCGCGCCACCTCCCGCTGAGCCTCCCGGAGCTCCGTTTTCTTCTTCAAATCCTGCCGTTGATCAGCGTGACCCTTTCCTTTCCCCAGACCTAACTCCACCTTGACGCGGCGACCCTTAAAATAGAGCCTCAAGCAGATCAAAGTGAAGCCCTTCTGCAAAGTGGATTGCGATAACTTCAGAATCTCATTCTTATGAAGCAACAGCTTGCGCGGACGCTTTGCCTCATGCTGGAAATAGCTCCCCGCCGTTTGCCAAGGCTGAATATCACAGCCATAAAGCCAGCACTCATTCCGCTCAATCCTCGCAAAGCACTCCCCGATACTCACCTTCCCCTCACGGATCGACTTCACCTCAGTCCCCCGCAAGACTAAACCCGCCTCATAGGTCTCAGTAATATGATAATCACGGCGCGCACGCTTATTCGTGGCGACTTCCTTTTTCGTAACTTCTCCAGACATGACACAGTAGAAAAATGCGCCCGCCCTCCTGAAAGCAGACGGAGCCCTACGCTTTCGGTTGCTCAACGAGTTTGATCTTCCCCTCGATGATCTCAGTGAGAGCAATATCAGCAAAACCCATACTCGGTAGAGCATCGATCAAAGGAGCGCGGCCTTGATTCAGCTGAGCAACCCGCTTTGAAACGAGATTTACCAACACCAAGGGATCAGAGACAATTTCAGCAGCCTTTTCAACAAGATCGTTTTTCATAGGGATCGCACTAGAACGAGGAGGAGGTTTGGCTGCTTCAAAAGGAACAATATTATCTGCATCCATCACTCCGAAAATTTGTAGGCGAAAGAATCGCCTGCGGACTGAGGGGAAAACCACAAATCAACCTAAATGACAAGCTCAATCTCGCTTGATCGCTTTTTAAGAAAACGCCCCCTCGAGAACCAAGAGCCAGCTCAATCCTCATGAACAGCAGCTCCCTCATGACACTCCCGCCCCAGCCCTCACCTCCAAGAAGCCCTTGATAGACTCCCCACATTCGCTAAGTAACCTCAAAGCTAGCCCCATGATAAAACTGCGCCTCCCTCCCATCTTAGTCCTCTCTCTCAGCAGTCTTTTGAACTCATGCTGTGATCACGAACTCTACCCCTTTCTCGAAAACAACGAAGCCCAGCCCCCCGCCAAAGACCTCAGCGACACCAGCTCCACCTCCTCAAACACTTTCCCCCCGAGCAAATCGCTTAACATCATTCCCGGCGACCTCCCCGACACCGCCTCCACATTCCTCCCCGTCACTGAAAAAATATACGCCCTCCTCAAGCCCGCCCCTCAAGGCGAGATGAAAGCCTACACCGAAATCATCCCCAGATCTGGTCACGCCGAAATCAAAATGCTCCCCATCCCCGGCGGGCTATTCACCCTTGGCACACCCAACTCTGAGACCCACCGCTCCCATGATGAAGGCCCCCAACGGACCATCCAGATCGAACCCTTCTGGATGGCCTCCACCGAAACCACCTGGGAAGCCTACCAAGCCTTCATGGAAAACGGACTGAATCGTAATAAAGACGGCACCCTAGACCTCGATGGCAACAAACTCAATCCAGAGCCCCCCTTCCAAAGTAACCCTCCGCTGCTCGACGCCATCTCCCAACCCACCCCACCCTACATGCCAATGCACAACGGCATGGCCGACCAAGCTGGATACGCCCCCCAATACCCCGCCGTCGCCATGACTCAACATGCCGCCTCAAAATTTTGCGAATGGCTCAGCGCCCAAACCGGCCACTACTACCGCCTCCCTACCGAAGCCGAGTGGGAATATGCCTGCCGCGCCGGCACCACCACCGCCTACTCCTTTGGCGATGACCCCTCAAAACTCGGCGAATACGGCTGGTATTATGAAAACTCCGACGGCAGCTACCAAGCCGTAGCCACCAAGAAACCAAACCCCTGGGGCCTCTATGACATGCACGGCAATGCTCGTGAGTGGACCCTAGACGCCTACTTACCCTCCTACCAAAAACACCCAGACGGAAGCACCAACCCCTTCGCCCTATCCCCAAAGCGCTACCCCCGCATCACCCGTGGCGGTGACTGGGATGACGATCCTCAAGACCTCCGCTCAGGTGCCCGCCTCCCCTCATCCAAAAGCTGGAAAAATACCGACCCTCAAGACCCAAAATCCATCTGGTATCACACCGATAAATGGGGCCTCGGCTTCCGCATCATTCGCCCCGTAAAAAAACCCACCCTCGCCGAAATGCACCTCCTCTGGAACACCGGACCCGGTGAGCGTTTCTAGCAAAAAAAATCCCCTAATAATTCTGCAAATGAACTTCATCCGCCTCATCCGTCATCTGATGAATGAAGACGAACTTGCACGCTCCGGAAAGGAAACAGATGAGTAAAATCCCCACAACTAACAAGAAAGCTTGCCCAGTCCCCATCAAAGCCAGAGCGATCCATGTCGCCAAAAGAGGAATCACCAAATTATTACGTAACTGATACGTCGTCTCCGCACAACGCGCCAGGAACGAACTCGCCCCAGGCTCGATAACTGGCTCCGTGACATCCCACTGATAGACGCTAAATGACTGCCCAGAAAGCCGGGCCGGACGCTCAAAATCGAGCATCACCCCCTTCCTCTGCGCAAAGCGCCTCACCGCCTCCACCTCCCCATCTTCATCCAGCCGATTTGTCCCAGAGAGTCTCACCACAGCACGCCTTGGAAAGACCCTCAGCTCATACCCCTCCGGCACCGCCTCATCCGGAGCCGCACTCATCACCAGCCCCAAGAAAAGAGTCCCCCCTTCCCGATCCCACTGCCGCAGCACCTTATTCGTGCGCCGATCCAACGACCGCACCACCGCATTCCCATCCGTAAAAAATTGCCTCTGCCCCGCAGCATCATCCACCGCAAAGCTCTTCCCCAAAACACATTGCTCTCCAAGAGTAAAAGGGCGTATCCAATATCGTAAAGATCCCCTCCCTCGGATCACAAAAAACCACGTAAAAGCAACGCAGCCCATCAGCAGAAAAATCCACGAAAGTAAAACAAGCACATCACTGACTAACTCAATATCCACCCCGTTAAAAGAGCGATCCCCCTCTGGACATTACCCATTTAAGTGGTAAATAGAGGATCCCATGAGAAAACTCCTCCTCACCCTCACATCCACCGCCTTCTTGGCATCAAGCGGATTCGCCGCCGGGCACTCCCACCCTAACCACGGGGAAAAAGCCCAAAAAACAGCAAGCGCGCAAGCCGTCCCAGATCAGATTAAACAACGAGTCGAAGCGGCCGTGAAACGGGGGGCCATCACCCGCGACCAAGCCGACCAAAAATACGCCGACATTCAAAAACGCCTCTCAAAAAAGGTGCGTAGAAAAGGACCCCAACACCACACTCAAAAGCTGCGCCGACAAGCCTTGATGTCAGTCCTTAAACCACTTCTGAACGAAAAGAAAATCGACCAAAAAGACGCCGCCCGCATCATGCGAGCCGCCCTCAGCCCAAAACCCAGCCAGCCGAAAAAAGCAAGCGCGCAAGCCACCCCCAAGGACCAAAAACCCACTCCCAAGGAACAAAAACCCGCACCTAAGCTAGCGAAACCCGCAGAGAAAAAGCCCACCAAGGCCCAGATTACCCCACTCGTTGACACCACTGCCTCTAAAGCTCCCGCTCCTAAGCCTGCTAAAAAGAACCCAGCTCCCGCAGATAAAACAAAAGCCCAAGACGCAAAGAAAGACGCAAAGAAAGACGCTAAAAAAGACAGCAAGAAGAACCCCAAAAAGGGCTGCTGCAAGTCCTGCGGAGACGGATGCTCATGCGACTCCTGCAAAAAAGGATGTCAGTGCAATAAGGTGAAACAAAAAGCCGATGAACTCAACACCCTGATCCAACAAGCAAAAGACGAGCTAAAGTCCATCCAAGCCGTCAAAGCTGAACTCCTAAAGTCTCACCAGGCTCACGAAAAAATGCAGCAAAAAGCTCGGGAGACGAAAGCGGCCCAAGAGGCCAAGATCCAAGCACAGGCTGCGGCACAAGCCGCGGCAAAGGCTCAAGCTGCCGCTGAGGCCCACCGCAAAGAAGCCGCCACCAAGAACCAAAAGCTTGCACTTCTCCGTAAGGAAGCAGAGCAAAAGGCCCAAGAAGTTCTGAAAAAACACGAGGCCGCTCAAAAGCGCCAACAAGCGATCGAGGCAAAAAAGAAAATGATGGAAAAAAACCTCCCGAAGAAAGCTGAATAAACCAGCCCCTCAGAAAGCTCTCAGAAAGCCATCTCCGCAAGCGTGGAGATGGTTTTTTTATCCCCTCTTTGTCTCAGACACAAAGCGCGCATACCCCTCTCTCCCCATGTATTTTTTGAGGATCATCTGCGGTGCATCGCGGAGATCGACCAAGACGATCGCATCCAAGCAATCGCCAAATTTCGCATCATAAGCGAAGTCTAACAAAGTCGCGTTTAGCTTAAAATACTGACGCAAAAGCACAGGGACCCCCTTCCCATCGGATTCCTGACTCGCGACTTGAGCCGAGACTTCCTCGATACTTGTAAGACCCTGACTCCGGTCCTCTGGCTGATTTTTGAAAGGCAAGAGAGCTCGCATGGCGTCACTCCATTCCCCATTCGTCTTGGTCCGCCGCAAAAAACGCACAATGAGATCTTGAGAAATAGAAGTATAATCATCACTAATCGTCACCGCCCCGAAGAGCTTGTGATACCTCGGATAACGAGCCACGAAATGGCCGATTCCCTTCCATAAACCCAGCAAAGAATGCATCGAGCGTTGGTAATCTGGATGGATCCAAGAGCGGCCTAACTCAAGAGCCGGATCAAGATAATCCATCAAGTTCTGATCACACTCACACAGAGATCCCGTATAGAGCCCCTTAAAACCATGCTCCGCAAAAACTAAATCCGTGCGCGCGATCCGATAGCCCCCCGCAACCCGATGATTCTCACGATCCCATAAAAAAAGATGCGAATAATAGTCATCATAACGATCAGTATCTCGCGACTTCCCCACTCCCACCCCCACCGTCCGGAAAGTCAGCTCGCGCAGCCTCCCAATCTCCAAAAGAATCTTAGGAATGGCGGCAGCCTGCTCCAAATAAACATCAAATGGCCCCTGCTGCGCTAAAGGCTCTGATTTCAAGTTCTGAATCTCCTCTTGCAACTCAGCCGCAGGCATCGCCTCCGCAAGTTGTTCTAGTGAATTTTCAATCATCATAATCCTGTGAAGTTATCGGGGATCTTATCTGTTTTTCTGAAAATGACGTCATTCATAATGAATGAGCAAATCATCAATCTAATCAATCTTTGCCAACTGGCGATGTCGCAGCGTCGAAGGAGCAATCCCGAAGCCTCTCTCAACCGCGAGCCCTCGCTCCTGACACATCCCCGTCATCATCGCAAAGTGATGCACGGTATGACTCACGAGGAACTGTAACTCCCGCCCTAAAGTCGATTGATACCACCCTTGATCACCACCCCCACAGTCCATCTTCACCAGCACTTCACTCGCCGCATCTCGATCATTTAATTCTAACAAATCATTTTTCAACCCCCGCATCAGCCCGCTCGCATACTCCGTAGAAGTCTCCAACTTTTCATCACGCTCGCGATGATCATAATCAATCTTCATCAAGGATAAGCCCCCTAAAAAAGAAGCATAATGATCTAAACAGTGACGCAGATGCTGCCCGAGAGAGGCGCCAAACACCTTACCACTCTGAGTCGCATAGACTTGGTCATCCATATTCGCCAAAAGGCGCTGTGCTTGATCGAGGAAAAAAATATTTGCGCGAATGAGACTCTCCATTGATTGAAATTTTGCATTAAGAGGACCCAAGGAATGAATTAATTCCCTAAATCATCGAGAGATTCTATACACCTTCTCAACCAAGGTCCAGCATCACTCCCCATCTCTCGTAATTCTCTCCCGCTGATCACATCACCCGCACGCCCCACAATCTCCTGCCCCCTCATTTTTACAATTGCAGTAGGAATCAGAGCCGTTCTCACAAAACCCGAAAGTCGCGAAAGGAGATTAACCGCCGCAGGAGGACTTCCGTAAAACCACAGCGGGATCACCGTAGCATCCATCCGCTGCAATAGCTTTACAACCTGCTCGTTCCAAACAGGATCACGCATCCGGTCAC
This sequence comes from uncultured Verrucomicrobiales bacterium, assembly GCA_937944055.1. Taxonomy (GTDB): domain Bacteria; phylum Verrucomicrobiota; class Verrucomicrobiia; order Verrucomicrobiales; family Akkermansiaceae; genus SW10. Next base: position 27,657 of record CALDZJ010000101.1, read on the forward strand.
CACGCCACACCGCCACTCGACCAGCCGGAAAAAGGCCCAGCGCGCCGCCTTGCTTCACATGCTTTAACATCGCTCGAATGCTTGTCACATTCTCCGCAGCCTGATCCGCCTGCAAAATAGAAACAGGAAAAATAAGCTCTCCTAAGCCCGGCAAAAGAGCGGTCTCCCGATTCGCCAACGCCTTAAAATCTGGACGGATCCGCGCCATCTCGCCCATCAGAGCCGTAGCATCTGCCCCACCGTGAGAATGATTACAGACCACCACCACTGGCCCTTTTTGCGGAACCTTTTCTTCCAGCCCGATGAAACGCGTCTTCAGTCCTAGACGGCGGATCACCTCCGCCATGAGATTTTGCTCACCAGCCGCCTCCGCGAAAACACGCCGGAGCTTTGGGTAACAAAGCAAGCTCTCTAAACAGCGCGCCAAGCTCTCATGCTTCGCTAAAAATGGCACATGCCTCCGCACATCTGCAAATTGCTCAGCGGGCTTCTCAGAATTGATCGACTTCAAGGTAATCTTTCTCGCAGTGTTTCCTGATAATATCAAGCAAGTCTCCCGGCTCAGGCGGCCTCACCCCCTTCTCCCGCCAGGCCTCACCAATCTCCGCGGCCTTCTTAAAATGCCCACAGAGATCCTGCATCCCTCGCCGCCAAGGATAGCCTGGCTGATAAATATGCGCGGGCTCACCCATCACGCCATTTAACTCCAGCACCACGATGTTTCGCCCCGCCTGCAAGTCCTCAATCGAGGGCACCTTCACATCATATCTCCCAAAGTTAAATCCCGGAAAACGCGCGCTGAGCTCATCAAAAACCTCCCGCAGTTGCTCCGTCACCAAAGCCCGCTCATCCGTAAAAACAGCCCCACGTGAATGCGTCCCGATCGGTGCCAGCACGAATTCCTCCCCCTCGTCTAAAACCCTCGTCAACCTGCTCGCATACTTTTTTAAATAATACCCAGCCATCATCACCGCACGCTCATCCCTTAAAATAAGCCGCTCCAGTGAGCTCTCCCCATCACCGATCACCCTCTGAGGATGCTTTCCGCAAAGGGAAGCGATTTCCCCCACCTCATCATCCGGGAACTTCGACCAATGCACCCCGAATTCCAATCCTCCGATCATCTCTTGGGCCATAAAGCCCTCCCCACAAGCCTGTATCCATCGCTTCGCCGCAGCTTCATCTCTCACAATTTCGACCCCCTGTCCACGTTGCCCATAGTCCGGCTTCAGCACGATCGGATAGCTTAATCCCTCCTTCTCAAGAAAGCCCCTGACCTCTTCAAAAGCGCTCGCTCCACCTCCCGCTACCCGCAGATACCTCGCAATCTTCACTCTCTGGTCCCCCCCCTGAAAAGCATCCAGAATATCCCCCTTCGCCTCCATCGCCATTCCACTCACCTCCATCGCCGGATTACAATTCGTCCATAAGGTCATCCCGCGCAGACGAATCCCATGCCACAGGCACGAGACTAAAACCGGCGGATACACCGCCCACAGAGGCCAAAATTCCCAACGCCTCAACCGCTGCCAGCGAGAATAAATCAATCGTCTTGTCCGGTCAGTCATCTCAAGTCCGGTCAGTCATCTCAGCGCCATCTCACTCACATGCCGCTCTGGCTCCCCAAGTAAATCCGCCTGCTCAGCCAAATACTCCCACCTAATTTGATCAGACACCTGCAGCCGTGTCCGGCTCCACGTCTGCGCATCTGGCCGATTCATCCTGACCGTGTAGGCCGATGATTCCTCCCCCCGCGACTCATGGAGAGCCTCCCCCACCTTGCCCGCCATAAAGCACGCCTTCCGTGCCTCCTTCACCTCCTCGAACCGATAAGAAGATGAGCTTAAAAAATCTGGCACCTCCCTCGCCACTACGCGGTCCCCGTCCCACTCCCAACAACGATCACCTCCTGGTGAAAACACCACTAAGGTAAATGCCTGATAACAGGACAAATCCCCCAACTGAGCCTCCACTTCATCCACTGATCCCGCCGCAGCCAGACTCCACACCAAGCGCCCGCGACTCCGCGCACCCTCAATCTCTCTCCCCTCAAGCTCCCATTTATTTAACAAACAAACGATCACCCCTCGGTCATTGACCAGCATCCAAGTCCCCGTTCCCTGGGGATCACGAGGACTCAAAAAAGCGCCACCTCCTGCCTCAAAACGGGCAGGCGGATCCGCCACCGGACGAGTCTTTAACTCATCTCGATTAAAAAACACCTCCAATCCCTGCTCCGGATCACGCCTCCAAGTCAGAGTGCACATGAACCGCCCTCCCCCATTTTAGCCTGCTCTAAATTCCTAAGGTTCTTGTCCCTCTTTATTTCCATCCTTCGCATCTTCATCACTTCCGACCGGAAGCGTCATGATTGACTTGCCTCACCCTCCACCTGAGGGCAGTGACTTACTCGCTCAGGTCTCGATCCCTACCATGGGTAAAATCCACACCTGTAGGGACACATAGCATCCGATGACAGCAGCTCCGATTAATAATCCTTTCATAGTATTGCTGGTCAGTCTGAGCTCCCAACCGCTCGATTATTCCCACAAAAAAATAAAAGGCAACTCGTACGAAAGAAAAAGCCTTTCCCCTCACCCCGCTTTCCTGTTTCCTCACCGCTCTAAAACCATGGCCAACAAAGACCAAACCGATACCGCCCGCATGGAAAAAATCGTCTCCCTTTGCAAACGCAAGGGCTTCATTTTTCAATCTGCTGAAATCTACGGCGGCCTAAACGGTTGCTGGGACTACGGCCCACTCGGAACCGAGGTGAAAAGAAACCTCAAAGAACTCTGGTGGCGCAAAAATGTCCAAGAGCGTGATGACATCCTCGGACTCGATGGCTCCATCCTCACCCACAACGCGGTCCTCACCGCATCCGGACACGTCGGCGGATTCTCCGATCCCATGGTCGATTGCAAGGTCTGCAAAGGCCGCTTCCGTGCGGACTCCTTAGATTCATTGGAATGTAAGCAAAAGCCCTCATGCATTCCTGGCGAAGGCGACAAATGCGAACTCACCGAACCTCGAGCTTTTGAACTCATGTTCAAAACTCAAATGGGAGCATCTGCCGACGAGAATGATCCAAATTCCGTCGCCTACCTACGCCCAGAAACCGCCCAATCGATCTTCGTTCAAACCAAGAACGTGATGGACTCCAATCGCGTCAAACTCCCCTTCGGAATCGCACAAATCGGCAAATCGTTCCGTAACGAGATTAACCCACGGAACTTCACCTTCCGCTCGCGTGAATTCGAGCAAATGGAAATCGAGTATTTCTGCAGACCTGAAGACGGCCTCCGCCTCACCGATGAATGGCTCGCCAACCGCCTCGCCTTCTATGACGAGATCGGACTCGATAAAGAAAAACTTCACGTCCTCGACATCCCCGATGGTGAGCGCGCTCACTACTCGCAAAAAACTTACGACATCGAGTATGACTTCCCCTTCGGCCAGCAAGAACTTGAAGGCGTCGCCTACCGTGGCAACTACGACCTCAGCAAGCACCAAGAACACTCCGGAAAGCCCCTCGAATACTTCGACGAGCAGACAAAAGAAAAGTTCATCCCACACGTCGTCGAGCCCTCTGCCGGTTGCGACCGCACCATCCTCGCCCTCATCTGCGAAGCCTTTGACGAAGAAGACCTCACCCAAGAAGGCGGCAAGCCAGACATCCGCACCGTCATGCGCTTCAAGCCCGCCATCGCCCCCATCAAGGCCGCCATTCTCCCCCTCCTGAAAAATAAGCCCGAGCTCGTAGAAAAGGCCAAAGAAGTCAAAAACCTCCTCCAGCCCTTTATGAGCGTCTTCTATGACGAGACCGCAGCCATCGGCCGCCGCTACCGCCGCCAAGACGAAATCGGCACCCCCTTCTGCATCGCCATCGACTTCGACACCATCGGCCAAGGCGGAGAAAATAACGACGACACCTCTAAGCAAGACAGCGTCACAATCCGCCACCGCGACTCCATGGAACAAGAACGCGTCGCCATCAGCGACCTCCTCCCTTGGCTACTGCAGCGCCTACGATAAACCAAAATTTCCCCAACAATCCCAAAAAGCCCCATGCCTCGGCACGGGGCTTTTTTTAATCTCCCGGACTGCTAACTTCCCTCCGTGAGATTCCTCCGGCTCCTTCTTCCCCTCTTGATCACCTCCTGCTCAGTCCACATCGAGCAAGCCGCCACCAAGACCTCAAAAGCCACAAAAACCAAGATCGACTGGCCCGCCTGGACCCCCTCAAATTTCACCGAAGAGATTAAAGATAATAACCCCTTTAATCCAAAGTTTCTCAAAGTCACCCCAGGCGAAGTCGTCACCTACGGCCCTCGCCCAGATGGCCGCGAACACTTCGCCGTCATCAGCAAACGTGAGGAAAACCAAAAAAACGGCATCTTCCAACTCCGCCTCTGCTTCCTCCCCACCTCCATCTTCGCTGGCGCGAGCCCCCTCGAAGCACAGCAAAACAACCTCCACGCAAAGGACCGCAAGTGGACCTACTCGGCCTTCAACTTCCGCTC
>CALDZJ010000102.1 GCA_937944055.1 uncultured Verrucomicrobiales bacterium
GCCCTCTTCTTTCTGCTGCATCCACTCACAGGTGACCGCAGCGGAGGTGATGGTAATACCACGCTCGCGCTCCTGCTCCATGTGATCGGTAGTAGTGGCACCATCGTGCACTTCACCGATGCGGTGGATCATTCCGGTGTAGAAAAGAATTCGCTCGGTGAGCGTGGTCTTTCCCGCATCGATGTGCGCAGCAATCCCAATGTTCCGCGTCCTCTCAAGAGGAACGGGACGAGTTTGGGCTGTTGCGGTTTTGCTCATCGGATTAGCAGGAAAGAGATTCTTTTAACTACGGAGGAGAGAATTAGAAACGGAAGTGAGCAAAGGCACGGTTTGCCTGAGCCATTTTATGAACATCGTCGCGCTTACGAACGGAGTTGCCGGTATTGTTAGCAGCGTCCTTGATTTCGTTGGCGAGCGCGATCGCCATAGGAGTGCCCTTCTTAGAGCGGGCGAAACTGATGATCCAACGCATGCCGAGTGACTGCGAGCGACCTTCGTCCACCTCCAAAGGAACCTGGTAAGTGGCACCACCCACGCGGCGAGACTTGACCTCTACGCGAGGCTTAGCATTCTCGATTGCGCGGTTTACGATCTCAAGGGGATCAATGGTATCGGTGCCCTCGTTTGCGCGATCAATCGCGGCGTAAACGATGCGCTCAGCGAGGGAGCGTTTGCCATCCTTCATCACCTTGGAGATCAAACGGCCGACTACTTGGCTGTCGAACTTTGGGTCCTGATAGACTTTGGCTGGATAAACTTTTTTTCTGCGTGCCATGGAATTGCTTGGTCAGAGATTAAATTAAGAAAGTGACTACTTGCCGTCCGCCTTTGGCTTCTTCGCTCCATATTTCGAGCGACTTTGCTTGCGGCCATCGACTCCGAGGGTATCGAGCGATCCACGAACGATGTGGTAACGCACACCTGGAAGATCCTTCACACGTCCACCACGAATCAGAACAATAGAGTGCTCCTGAAGATTGTGACCTTCACCACCGATGTAGGCGATGACCTCGTAACCATTGGTGAGGCGAATCTTAGCAACCTTACGGAGAGCGGAGTTCGGCTTCTTAGGGGTCCGAGTATAAACTTGGAGACAAACGCCGCGACGCTGCGGGCAGTTGTTCAGAGCCGGTGATTTCGACTTCGTGACTGCTTTCTTGCGTCCTTTGCGGACGAGTTGGTTAATGGTAGGCATAATGCGATCGTTTTGGGATGGCGGTTAAGCGGGTTCGTTAAATGAGGTTTTCTTGGAGAAACTTGATGACTTTATCGCTGATTCTCAACCGGGAGGTCGCCGGGAAACTCAGCGAGATTCCTCGCAAGAGCCATTTTTCCGGTGTGCACCCGATAGTGAATCGTTTGATGTAAGGGCAGAAACGCTGTAATCTTATGGATTTCCAGTTCTCAACCCCGATTTGGGGGCCGCGACTCTAGGAATAAAATGCCATCTGGCAAGGCGTTTCTGAAAAAAATTCTTAAAATAAAAATCTCACTGACACCCAAATCTCCCCCGCCCTGTAACGGCAAGGAATGATTCATTTCAGACCATCATCTTTTCTGAGGCCCTATAATTAAGAGATCCTAATAAAATCACCTAAACTGGCCTTTGCAAATCCAAGCATGTCCCTCTTCGAAGCATCCCCCCTCCCAAGCATGTCCATCTTAAGAGCTCCTTGAGTTCTTAGCCAGAAAACATTCCCCCTTCTCATCCACTCGCGGAGCCTTGAAGCGCTAATAAGCATCAGCATCACTGGAATCTGACAAAACACCGTCTGCACCGGTGTCGGAATTATAAAAGAAAACCGTTCAATTCTCCCGATCGGCGGAGCGCTCAACCACCCACGCCGCATAGCCGATCCCATCGGGATTATAATCCGAACTGGACACCGAACTCGCCATCCTCGTTTCGAAAAACGGCTAAATGATTGGGCCGATTGGAGTCAAAGACCAAAGGGATCGGTCCCGAGAGCTAATTCGACCCCAAAAGTATTCCCACCGCCATCACTATTAATCTTCTAAATGTAACTAATATCCGTGCTGATTTGGAATTCAGCCGCTCCAATATCTGGAGTCGTTCTCATTGCAAGATCACGCTAATCAAGAACGCGAATCGAGGAAACGGCAGCATCGAGGGCAGGAGGTTCTGGATAGAGGACCATCGTGGGTCGGCCCAACATAGCCTCCAAGAGGAGCTAGTTTCGAATCAATCGGATTAGACAAGTCTCCGATCAGACCCGATACAGTAGAGGGCCCATAATCGCCAACATCGCCGATGATATTAGCCCCAACCAAGGCGAGCTTCACTCTAGAGCTCCTAAATCTGGATAGATCCACGCACCGTTCCAAGTGATGATGATTTCCCCTTATTTGTCTGCCCAATAAAAAGGTCTAATGAAAAAAAAGAACCACTCTAGGTGAATGGAGAGAAATCTTAGAGCTTCATGCTCAGAGCTTCTCTTCACCTAGCGTGGTTCTGAATTTATGAAAAAATCCCTAGCGGCGACGGCGGCGAACTGCAACTCCGAGACTTCCCAAACCGAGAAGTAAGAGCGAGGAAGGCTCTGGGATTGCAGTGATCGTTCCGTCGACGACAAGACCATTAAACCCCTCTGGATCAGCGAGTTCAAAGAACCCCACAGCGCCTCCGACTTCGCTCACATTGAACAGCAGGTCAAAGTCATTTCCGGGCGCAACTCCAGAGACGTCCCATGAGAGCGTATTGAAGGTTGCATCGGGCGCCCCTTCGGTCGTGGCACTTCCAACAGAGGCCCCATTGACGACAAGCTCCACAGAAACATAATCAGTCGCGGTAGAGAAGAATTGGATAAAGTCCCAAGTAACGACGGTTAACTGAAACTCACTTGTGATGGAAGAGAATTCCAAGGATTCGCTGAACGTGGTAAAGTCAGGCGTTGTATAGAAATAACGATCATCTCCGGTGAAACCTGCCCCGTCATCAAACGCGGCAGAAGAGGAGGTAACTGAAGGGTCAGTCGTGATCACTAAATCAGGATTCTGAGGCGCCAGTTGAAAGATCGTGACGGCCGGAGAAATCGCGGGAGCGAAGACGACTGCTAGACATGATATATTTATAATATTTTTCACAACCCGTCTATCTGAAATGGATTTTAAAAAAATGCAAGTTGTTTTCTCTACTAAATAGCTTAATTTTTCTAAAGTAAATCTCCGCTAGAATTTGGAGATATGCTTATTCGCGGCCTTACGGAACACGACCCAACTCTTCCACTCAAATCAATTCCCCTCAATCAGGCTCCATTTTTTCAATGAACTAGTCTTTTTTTAATCCAAACGCCTCGTATTACTGCAACCTTATGGCTCCACTGTGAGTGCTCCGC
>CALDZJ010000103.1 GCA_937944055.1 uncultured Verrucomicrobiales bacterium
TACCCGTCCAAACTAGCCGTTTCCCACGCGTTTTGGTTAGCGAATGGCCCAGATCCATACGAAGGATCATAATATTGTCCGTTATACAAAGTAATGAAGTGATTGAAAAATCTCCCTGGAGGATCGACGTTGTCTTGCCCAGCTACTCCTGTTGTTATTTCTGTAATTTCTGAGGATAAGAAGTCAAAAGGAGCGCACCCAGCTGGCGCGCTTCCTGACGCTGCAAATGTCCAATCTTTAACCATGAATCGCCCTCTTGTTGTTCCTAATCCATCGTAAGTTAAAGTCCCATCATTTCTGTATGCAGATCATAGTTTTCCTGACACCTTAGTCCCTTATAGTTTGTCTGGCACCTTAGTCTAGTCATGGCAATTAAAATGAAGACGTTGACAGACAAATCGGCATGTTCATTTCATTTTCAGCTTAACCATCGTTTTAGTGAAATCAGCTCGAAGGGATTCAAGCCCTGCCACTGGTCTAGGATCATCCTTGATAAAGGGACTAAAGTTCCAATCAGATGCAACTAAAAGCCTAAGCTTTTCATCCTCAAACACAACTTCTTTTGAAGGCTCATATTCTATACTTAAAACTTCACCGTTTTCAATTTCTAACCGTTTAACTTGCCTCAAGTAAACTTTTTCCGGATCAGACAACCAGGTAATAACATTATTACTACTTGAGTATTTAATATTAAAAATAACAACTGCAATATGAGAAGAATTCAAGATAAGATGAATGTGGAAGTGCTCAATTTGAGAAGGTTGACTAAATTTTGGAATCGAGCCAAAGCAATCATCATCTCTCAGTAGAGATTTGGGAAACTGGGGTAACGACAAGACAGACTCGACTGCGCTCGTTTGACGAGACCTAACACCTCCTTTGCACGCTACTATGCCACCTGCAACGCCCAAAATCAGAAACAATAATGCCCTTGAATGAAAAAACTCTCTTTTTCTCATAACCATTTACTTCACAAATGATGAATCTCCTTCGTGTGGAACCCATAAATCTGAAACATACTGTTGTTTGATTTCCTTCTCAAGAGAGCCGTTAATCCAAAGTTTATGAGATGGGAAACGAGAACCTCTAAATTCGAGCATCTGGTGATACGCCTTATTTCCTACGCACCATATTTTCACCTTCCCCTTATGCCAAATATTCTTCGATGTTCTCTTGCCACCGAATAGGGTAAACGTCCATTCGACGACCTTATTTGGTCTGCCATAAGTTTCCCATTCCAGCTCGACTGTAGATCGGTTAATCCGCTTAAACGTCATTTCGTTATTTACCGTTCCTTTAACGAAAGGAGCCTCAATTCCTCCATCTATCGTCCACGTATCTTCCGGGTCTACCATTTCTCCATCATCTTGACAGCAATAGGTAATGAGATGCCGGGCAAACAGACGGTAATCTCCATCTATCGAGTCATCTTGGGGATCTCCATCGTCGGTTAAAGGGTTTAGCTCAGAGAAAGCTGCAAAAGCTTCTTGCGAGATACTTCCATCCCATTCGCCACCGTCTACTGGATGCCTCCAACCCTTCGCAAATCCATTAATGAAAGACTTGCTCACAATCTTGGTTTCATAGTTGATCGGTGCCAGGCCTAAAACATCCCATCTCCCCACCGCATCATTCCCGACCATCCCATAGAGGTTGATTCCTCCTCGTTCCCCGATCGGATCTCTGCTTGGCCATCTGCCATTTACCGGATCGTAGTATCTGTAGCCGTAGTATAACACACCCGACGCTTTCTTCGTAGTGACAGCCCGATTTTTCCGGCGCGGTTCCAAGCATTGAGATGGATTTTCCCGACTCATTTCAGCGTCCTCATCAAAAAATCCCCAGACGCGATTTTTCGCGGGGGAGTGTGTTTTTTGCTGAGGCAATTCTTGGAGGTGGAAACCCATAAACTTGAACTTTCTTCTACCGCATTCGGGCGGCTTTGGCAGCTAAAAAGAAAAGCTAGCTGAGACGCTCCTTAAGCGCCTCGGGATCGCTTTTCTGAGGGACCACGGCCACGACTTCCCAAAGCTCTTCTCCGATTTGGTGGTAGATGATCGAGTTCGGAAAACGGTTGATGATCTTGCGCCGGTAGTCGCCTTCAAACTGGCTCCAAAGCTCGGGCCATTCGATAATTTCACGCTCGGCTTGCTCAAATTCCTGATAAAAGTCTGCGGCAAGACCTTCTTCCCGCTCGTGGTAAAAGGTGACTGCTTCGAGGAGGTCTTCGCGAGCCTCGGGAAGATAAACCAGACGCATCAGGAAGAGAGGATTTTTTGAATGTCACGGTGGACTTCTTCGCTGGAGACGTGCTGGGTTTCACCAGCTTCACGTCGTGCTACGCGCTCGGCGATTTCTTTTCGCCATGCAGGTGAAAGGCCTGGATCTTTAGGGAAGCTCTTCAAGATTTTAGACACGATCCATGAGCGCTCGCTCTCTGGTAACTCAAGAGCGTCGGTGACGACTTCGGCGGGTGTTATCATGGGTGGAAAGTATCACCGTTCGGGGTCATCTTCAATCTCGATCACTGCGGCGGGGTGCGTGCGTTGGTAGACCTCTTTTAAATGCGTGATCGCCACGGCGGTGTAGATGCTGGTGGTATCAAGTCGAGCATGGCCGAGAAGCTGCTGGATGACGCGGATGTCAGCCCCGTTTTCGTGCATGTGGGTCGCGCAACTGTGGCGCAGGAGATGGCAACTTCCTTGCTTTTCGATCCCGGCGGCTTTGATCGTTTTGGCCACCCAGTTCCCAAGGTAGCCAGGGCTGATTCGCTCGCCGTATCCACTCAAGAAAAGGGCTTGTTCGGTGATTTCTAGCAGGAGCTTGGGGCGGCTTTTTTTAAGGTATTGATCGAGCCAGTAGAGGGCCGTTTTTCCAATCGGCAAGAGGCGGTCTTTATCTCCTTTGCCTTTGCGGATAAGGAGGGTTTGGCCGCTTTGGTCGAGGTCGTTTAGATCGAGGTTGATGAGTTCGCTTCGCCGCGCTCCGGTGGCGTAGAGGGTTTCTAAAATCGCTCGATCTCGGATGCCCAGTGGGTCGCGGGTGTCGGGAAGATTCATGAGCGCGGCAAGTTCTTCGCGGCTTAATCCTTTGGGCAAGCGGCGGTTTTGTTTGCGTGGTAATTCAAGATCGGCGGCGGGATTTGCGGGGAGGTGATTGCTTTTGCAGAGGTGGGCAAAGAAGCGTTGGATGGCTCCAAGGCGAGCGCGTTGGGTTCCGATTGCAAGCGGCTGGCCGTCCGGTTTGCGGTAGCGAAAAAGCCAGCCTTGGAAGCTTTCGAGGATGGGCTTGGTGATTTCTTCTGGCCGCGTGAGGTCGCGTTCTTGGGTCCAGGTTAGGAAGGTTTTCAAAGCCCACTTGTGGGCCTCCAATGTCCGCTCGGAGTAGTTCCGCTCACTGAGTCGTTTTTGCCATTGGTCGATCAGGCTGGCGAGGGTGTCGGGGCTGCTTCGATCAAAGCCATCATCAAGGGGCTGGGCTTGCCCGCCTTTGCGCCGCTTCTTCATGCCGTCGATGTT
>CALDZJ010000104.1 GCA_937944055.1 uncultured Verrucomicrobiales bacterium
AATGCTCACCCGCTCGGGCGCTTGATTCCGTCCATCACCTCCACAATTTCCACAAGGATCAGAAATCACCTGCCCCGCCCCACGGCACTCCGGACAGGTTGCCTGCTGAATAAAGATTCCGCGCTGCTGCCCTACCACTCCTCGACCTCCGCAGGTCGAGCAAGCCTTCGAGCCACCGCCACCGGACTTCGATCCAGATCCCGAGCAAGTTCCACAACCCGCATACTTCTCGATTTCCAATTCCTTCTCCACGCCCTCCGCAGCTTCCTCCAGCGTAATCTCCAGATCGTAGCGCAAGTCACTCCCGCGCTTCTTCCCGGAAGGATCGCGACGTCTCCCGCCGCCCCCGCCAAAGAGGTCGTCAAACATACTCCCACCTCCGCCTCCTCCGAAGACCTGACTAAAAATATCCGCAGGATCATGGAAGCCTCCACGGCCTCCGCCACCCCCGCCGCTCTTGAATGCCGCATGCCCGTAGCGATCGTAAGCCGCCCGCTTCTCATCATCACTCACCACCTCATAAGCCTCACCAAGTTCTTTAAACTTAGCCTCCGCCTCAGGATCATCCGGATTCTGATCCGGGTGAAACTTCATCGCCAGCTTACGATAAGCCTTCTTAATCTCCCGCTCGTCCGCATCACGCGAAACCCCGAGCACCTCGTAATAATCACGCTCAGCCATCTACTCGCCAGCCTCCTCAGTTGGGGTTTCAGCAGTCTCCTCAGGCCCCTTTGCCACAATCACCGCCGCCGCACGCAGCAAGCGATCATGCAGCATGTAGCCCTTCCGCTTCACAAAAAGAATCTCACCCGGCTCAGCCCCCTCCTTCTCCTCCTCCGCAACCGCCTCGTGGAAATTAGGATCAAAGACCCCTTCCGCCGCCACTTCCTTCACCCCTTGCGAACTCAGGAAATCTTCCATCTGCCCCTTCACCATCGCCATCCCTTTATAAATCATCGAATCCTGCTCCTGTTCCGCCATCTGCAGACCCATCGCAAAATTATCAAATACCGGTAGCAATTCCTCAATCAAACCTCCTCGCGCAAAGCGCAAATCATCCGACCGCTCACGCGCCATCCGCTTCCGGTAATTATCAAGATCAGCCGCCGTCCGAATCGCCGCATCTTTCCACTTCAGCGCCTCCGCCTCCGGCGTCAAAGCCTCCTCGACTTCAGCCTCCTCCTCGGGAACATCTTCGCCCTGAACTTCTTCCACAACTTCGTCAGTCGCTGGGATTTCTTCCTCAACGACTTCAGTCTCCTGATCGTGATCTTGCATGGCGGGAACCAATACCCTCCCCCCATCAATGTCAACCCGTGGATTTCACACAAAAAGCCATTACTTCAATCCAGCCTTCATAATCGCACTCACCTCACTCAAACGTTGATCCTCAAAAGCTAGCTCTATCAGAGGAACCAAAGCCTCATCTCTGCTCAAATGCGTGAAAAGCATCCAAAATTCATGCGCACCTTTCACATATTGCGCAGGAACTTCCTGCCAATTTAACTTTCTCAAAGTTTTCCACTCTGAAGATGGCCCAATCGTAACCTCAGCAAAATTAATCAATGATTGAGTGACCCCATCCTGCCCCAATTTACGATGAATCCAGCCCAACCAACTCCTCAGATCCAACCCACCTTCATTATAAAACCGATCATCAGTAACCACCTCACTTAAAAGAATCTGATGTTCTTTCCACCACTCCCCCAATGAAAGATCCCGAATGATCAACCAAGCAGTAAAATCTCGGATCACTGTCACTCTCAGCCATTCATCCTCCGGCAATCCCTCTCGCCACCCACCAAACAACCCATCAACATCCGCCCCTGCTTGACTCATCGCCTCCGTCACAACGTAACTCTGATACCGAAACGGAGACACTCTTTTCATATGGGTTAAAACTGCCTCCGAGAATTTCGACTCTAGATCCTCCTGACCTAACCTCAGTAAGCGCTCAAAATAAAGATTCACCACCTTCCTATTTCCCGCCTTTAAAATCCCCTCATTCAAAATCTCAACCACCACGCCTCTCTCGATAAGCCCCCCTTCCTCAAGTTTCTCCAAAGAGGACGCTGTTTTAGCAGCAAAACGAGGGTAAGACACCATTTCCTTCAAGATCACTGGCGCAATCTCTGGCTTCAGCCAACAAGCCTTAAAGAGCCACCTTAATAACTGACTCTGACGAACCTCGTCAGGTAGATGCTTCACAAAATACACCAACGCCCCGCACTCACGTTCCCCAAGCTGATTCGTGATTTGATCGACGTGATCCACTCCCAACAGATGTCGTATCAAATCCACCGACCCCACCCCTTTAAAGATCGTCCAATTCACCTCTTTCTCCTCAACCATTTTGAATTTCCAAATCAACGCCTCAATATCTCTAGGATCAATTTCCAACGCCCGTTCGTAAAATCTTCGAGCCTCCTCTTTACGCCCTTCCTCATCAGCTAAGGAGCCTGCAATACTCAACAACTTTGGATCCATGCTTTTCCTCATCAGGGGATGGCTCAAAAGCCTCTCAAAATCAGCCCCATCCAATTTCCCAAGCTCACGCCAAACCCACGAATGAAACTGAAATCCTCCTGGACCACCAGCCTCAAGCTTCCGGATCAACATTCCCAGCGCTTCATTCTCCCGCCCCGCCTTCCACAAAAATTGCACCCGCTCACTCCGCCCAACTCGACTTCTTTTCACCCTAGAGGAAGCTCGCAGCGAGGGTGCATAATCAGGATCATCTTTCAACAACTGTGAAATTTCCCATTTTCGCTTCAGGCAATTCTTACTCCCACCAAACTTCCTCTTCGCCTCCAAAAATAGATCCATTCCCACAACTTCATCCCCTTGATCAAGCATCATCCCACCCACGACAAAGAGATAAAGATCCACCTCGTCTTCCGCCCAAATACTCGGGGCCAAATCACGAAGGCGAACCAACAATTCAAAGCACTTCTTCCACTTTCTTTCACTCGACGCGAAAGCTGCCGCACACCGCAGTTCTGCATAATTCTCCGACTCCTCAAATTCCTCAATCAGCTTCATCAACTCATCAAGCATCCCGAGCTTATAATAGAACGCCGCCCGCAATGGACGATGCACTACCTCTCCCAAAACTGGCTTTAAAAAGCGGTAAGACGAACGATTCCCTTCCGCCATATCAACCTCAGAAACCCGAGACAACATTTTCCATTCTTCCAAAGCCTCAGAAGAAATCCCCTCATCCTTCCAGTTCAAAGAGAATAGAGCCCTCCCCCTTTCCAGTGGCCTAAAAAAATGAGAAACTGCACTCTGTGGAGGAAAATAAGGAGGACGATAAGAAAACATCATACTGCCTTCCATTCCTGTGGGACGCCCGTAGTGAATCGATGACGCTTCCTCCATTGCCGGAGCCACCAAATTAAGAATCCTCAGCGCTTCTTCCGCATTCTGCTCACGAATCGTTGTCTTAAAAAAAGCCGCAGCCGTTTCGACCGATGAAATGGGACACTCCAGCCTTAAATACTCAGCTTTAACCGCAGCTTGATGCTTAAAAGTGTCGCTAGTGCTATCGAAACCATAACCAAAATCGTATCTCCACGTCGGAATTAAATTCAGCGCTTCCCTCTTCTTCTCATCATCCAGATTCCAAAAAATTTCCAGAGCCACATCGGCCAGTTGCCGCTCTTCAAACAATCCCACACCATTCGTCCCCCCTAATCCACCGAGATTTTTTAACACAAATATCGGATCAAGGCTCAGAAGCCGCGCAAAGGCCAATTCCTTAGTCTCCTCCGGCCACGCATATCGCCAGTCCCGTATAGCCAACAAAAATTTCATCGCCGGACTCGGATCATCGGCATTCAAAACCTGCTCCTCAAATTCCGTTCTCACTTCATCGAGTTCAATCTCCACCCTCAAAAATCTTCGATACTCACCCTTCGCCCCCTCAACCCATTTCCTTAGTTTCTCTCTCCTCACTTTCGGATCTGGAATCATCTGCAACAAAGCAAACACTCGCACTCCAGACTGATACCGAAGCTCCGAAGCAGATCTTGGCAAAGCGAACAACGCGCTCTTCCCATAAATCCGATCAAGCTG
>CALDZJ010000105.1 GCA_937944055.1 uncultured Verrucomicrobiales bacterium
CCTGCCATGTTCCCCGCCACATAATTTCCAAAGAAGAAAATGGAGAAAGCCACGATCGAGACGATCCCGCCCAGTCCAAACCCAGGTGTCTTTAACTCAAAGTATCCCCCTGCGAGCCCCAGCATAATCAGCAACCCAGAGACACTCGCCACCCACCAAGCCACTCGCTCGAAGCCGCTCGGCTCCGCCGTAATCAAGTCAGACTCATCCCAGCCTTCCGCCTTCAAAAGCTCCTCTAAAGTCTCCATTTCAGCCTTCGCTAAAAGAGGGCCATTATCCATCATTTTAGTGGCTTCAGTAGAGTTCAAATTCAGCAACTTTCCGGGCTTCACCACGACATCTCCCACCACCCGCTCCTCATCACTGAGAAACATCATAGCCTCGATCACTTCTGGCCGATGCCCCTTCTTCTCGGCAATGTAGCGGACGTGAGAGCCGAAGAAGCTCTCGATCTTAGCCCTCATCACCGGATCGATCTTCTGGCCACCTCCGCTCACAATCGCGGAAGAGCCAATGTTGGATCCCGGCGTCATGTAGATCCGATCCGTCGAAATCGCGATGAAGGACCCAGCACTGCTTGCCTCCGAGTTCACAAAAGCGATCGTGGGAATCTCTAAATCTGCCAACTTGCTCATCAGTTCCTTCGTGGGGAAGGCCAAGCCCCCGGGTGTATCAAGATCGAAGATGACCGCCTTCGCCCCCTCATCCTTGACCCGATCTAGGGTGCGCTCCATGAACTTAAAGGCCGCCCCGATCGATAGATCCTTTTCATCCACCGTGATTCTCACGATCTTCCCCTCATAACTAGCTTCTTCCGATTTCCCTAAGGCCTTCTTATCCTGCCCACAGAGGGTTCCTAGGCTCAAGAGAAGGAATAAAAGTAACGATTTCATGGGCCAAGCTTAACCGAAAGCTGGCGAAGTCCAAACATCCGATTCACAATCCCGCCGTGGGCCGCATTCCTCCAGAAACGATCGAACAAATCCTCCAAGCGACGGATATTGTCGATCTCATCGGCTCCTATTTCCCGCTCCAGCGCTCGGGCGGGAACTACAAAATCAACTGCCCCTTTCACGGAGAAAAAACGGCCTCCTTCAACATTAACCAAGCAGGGCAATACTATAAATGCTTCGGTTGCGGAGAGGGCGGGAACGCCATTTCCTTCCTCATGGAGTATGAAAATCTCCCCTTTGTCGATGCGGTGAAAAAACTCGCTGACCGGGCCAGCATCACCATTATCGAGGAAGCTCACGATCCAGAGTCCGATAAAAAACGCCGCAAAATTTCCCGAATCAAGGAGCTCAATAATAAGACCGCTCGCTTCTACCACCAACAACTCCTGAAAAATCCGGATGCCGAACATGCGCGGACTTATTTAAAATCGCGCGGCTTTTCCAAGGAAGTTGCTGAGAAATGGCTCATTGGCTGGGCTCCGCGGGACTCTCACCTCTTTTTCCAAATGGCACGGGAAAATGGCTTCAACGGGCGCGAGATTTTCCAAGCAGGACTGGGCGGCCTCAAGGATAAGGAAAATCCACGTGCTGGGCTCTACCCGCGATTTTACGATCAGCTCACTTTCCCGATTCATAATGACTATGGAGATGTGGTCGGCTTTAGCTGCCGCATTCTCCGTGCAGATGACAAGCGAGGGAAATACATCAATACCACTGACACTCCCCTCTTCAATAAATCAAAACTCCTCTTCGCTCTCGATAAAGCCCGGCGCCCGATGGGTAAGGAGAAATTCGCTCTCATTTGTGAAGGGCAGGTGGATGCCATCGTCCTCCACCAATCAGGCTTTGAAAACACCATCGCCCCGCTCGGCACCGCCTTCACGGAAGATCACGCCCGCATGATCAAGCGCTACACCGACCGGGTCGTGCTCTGCTATGATGGCGATAAAGCAGGGCTCGCTGCAGCTGACAAAGCGTTTAAGCAACTCACCGCACAAGGCCTTCCTGTAAAGTTCATGCTCCTGCCTGATGGCCATGACCCAGATACCTTCATCAAAGAGCACGGGGTCGAGGCCTTCCAAGCTCTCTTGGAAAAGGCGAAGGACTACTTTGACGCACGGCTCGATAGAGAACTACCCACCGTCGATCTCTCCTCCGCCTCCGAGCGCACGAAACTCCTGCAAGAGCTCGCCCTCTCGGTCATCGCGATGAATGACGAACTCCTCCGTGATGCCACGATCCAAAATCTCGCCATTCGTCTCCGCCTTGGGGTGGATGACTTCCGCCAAGTCGTCGCGGCGACTCAACGAGAGCAAAAAAGAATCGCAAGCCGAGGGCGTCCTCGCGATGAGCAAAGACTCCGAGTGGAGGCCACCGCGATCGATCACTTCGTGGCTTACCTCTGCCACCTCGCTCTCCATTCCGAGGCCGTCGCCGAGTACCTCTGCGAGCAGCTCGAATCTCTGCACGAATGCCTGGAAGACAGCCTAGGCAGCCGCATTTTACTGGATATTTTAGCCAAGCGGCCGAACCCCGAGAGCATCGCCTCCAAGCAAGCCTATCTCATGACAATTCCCGAGAGTGATCGCTTGGCCTTAGAAAAAAGCTTCTCTGACGATATCCCAGAAGACCCCATCAGCTCAGCGAGCGATACCATCGCAATGCTCTCCGCGAGGTTTTACCAGATGAAAGAGAAGTCTCTGCGCTCTCGTCAAAATGATCCTAATCTCAGCCCTCAAGAAATCATCGATACCGTGCAAGAGGCCAAACGGATCCAAACGATTCTCAAAGAACTCGATCAGCGGTTTTAGTCAAAAAAATACCGGACAAAAAAGAAGACTTGTCAGCTGTCTTTCTGAAATTTATTCTCTAAACATGAAATATCGACTTTCATTAACGTTTGCTGTGTCCGCCTCGATTGGCCTTCTCCTCTCTTCCTGCAATACATGGGTCGGGATGGGACGCGATTTTCAGAGACTCGGTGGCGGGGTCGAAAAACTAGGCACCGGAATGGAGAACCAAGCTTACAAGAGATCTGGTTACACCACTCCCGCCGCTCCGCCCGTGCAATAGGCTGGGCTGGGCTTGGCTTGACTCGCCAGCCCCCCTGCGCCCCTGGCGCTCCGTCATTTATTTTATTCGTGTTTTTTAGTATAAAAAAAAAAGAGGTTCCTCAAAAAGGAGCCTCTTTTTTTGGGCAAAAGCAGTCAAAATCTCGGGGCTTTAAGAATCCTTGGATTCCAAAAAGAAAAAATGAGATTCTAGCTTTGATGGCGAAAGCCACCCGAGCAGCCTAGGCGAGAGCCTGAAGTTTCTCGGAGATCTGACTTTGGGTAATGTTCGCTCCCACAATCTGATCCTTCACTTCGCCATCCTTGAAGAAGAGCAAGGTGGGGATTGATTTGATGCCGTATTTTGCGGCAAGGGACTGTCCATCATCGAGATTGCACTTGCCGACTTTGGCAACGCCTTCCACTTCTGCGGCGACAGCGTCAACCATCGGGCCAATCATCTTGCAAGGTCCGCACCACTCAGCCCAGAAATCGACGAGGACGGGGACATCGGAATTTGTAACTTCGGCTTCGAAGTTCTCTTCAGTAATTGTTAGAGCCATGAGGAAACTATGTACATAAAAAGGGCGGCGTCAAGGGCCACCCTTTGAGGAATTTTCAAGAATACTCCCCGAGTAAAAGAGAGGATGAAAATTCTCTTTTTGATTTGAGTCAGCCTAGAGGCCCATCGTTAAGAAGTTCAGCGCAGCAACTCCTGCTGCGAAGAGAAAAATGATCAAAGGAAGTGCCATAATATGATTTTTTTTTAGGTTTGTAGATTAGCCGAAGAGTTCTCCGATTTCTTTTTCAGTCATCCAAAACATGAGCGCGAGCGCGAGAACGGCGAGACTTAAAACGAAGGCGAGGATCGAGAGGATGGTAGGAGCCAAATCGCTTCCTTCCTCCTCATCATCGTCCGAGGTGGCGATCGTGCCGATGCCAGCCATCGTCGGCGCGGTGGGCGCTCCGAGTTGCTGGGTGTTTTGTAGCTGCACGGTCGCTTGTGGAAGAGCTGCGGTCTGAGGCGGTGCGCCAGGTGCGGGCGGAGCGCCAGGAGATTTCGGAGCGGTGGGTGCGCCTCCAGTAGGCATGGGAGCGGTCGGCGCACCAGGAGTCTTCAGTGGAATGGTAGGTGCGGGGGCCTTTGGCGCAGCACTAGGTGCTGCCGGAGCGCTAGGTGCTCCGGGAGTCTGAAGCGGCACGGTGGGTGCCGCACCTGGGACAGAAGGCGCAGGGGTCGTTTTAAGAGGAACGGTAGGTGCCGGGGCGGGAGCCTTGGGAGCTCCGGCACTGGGAGCTGCTGGGGGCTTGGGAGCAGAAGGAGCAGAAGGAGCCTTTGCGGCACCGGGCGCCGCAGGCTTCGGTGCGGCGGGAGCGGTGGGCTCAGCCTTGAGCGTGACACGGACGGTTTCTTTTTTAAGAGGCACGGCCGAGGTCTTCTTCATCGGAGTTGGCGGCTTTGGTGGGTCATTTTCTTCGGCCATAATAGATCGTGGTGTTTCGTGTGATTAAGAGAATTACTGCAGCCATTACCACTGCTTTCGATGATTAAACGAAATCTTTGCTAAGGCTGTCAAACCACGATGTTTGAAAAATATCGCCTCGTCCCCCACTCACAAGACGCACAAAAAAATCCGACGCATCAGAACACGTCGGATTTTTTGAGGAAAGGTGGAGTTTTTTTTTAAGCGGAAGGACCGCGCCCTTTAAAGGTGAGCTCGGCAATACCTGACTTATCGAGCTCTCCAAGGCCGACTTTTACCATTTTGTCATACTGAGCCTTGGTGGCATCGTTGACCGGGAGGCTGATACCGAGCTGGGCGGCGAGGTCACCAGCAATTCCTGAGTCCTTAGCAGCGTGCTCGGCAGAGAACCAGCACTCGTGATCACGATCGATCATATCCTCAGAGTCTGTTTCGAGCACGCGGCTGTTCGCCCCAGTTTGTGAAAAGATATCACAAACCATCTTGAGATCTAGCCCGAGGGCATCTGCGAGGCCCAGTCCCTCAGCGAGCCCAGCGGTGTTGATATTCATGACCATATTCACGAGAGCCTTCACTTCTGCCGCTTTGCCAATCTCGCCACAGAGGCGAAGATTCACAGAGAGTTGGTCTAAGATTTCCTTGTGCGTGTTGAAGACTGCCTCGTCTCCACCAATCATCAGGAAGAGCTTGCCCTCACGTGCTTGAGAGATGGAGGAAGCCATCGCCCCTTCCAGCACTTCAGCTCCGCTGCTCTTACCAGCTTCATAAACTTCCTTATGAATGCCGGGGGAGAGCGTGGCGCAGTTAATGAAGGTCTTCCCTGAGGAATTCGTGAGGAGATGATCGCCATCCTGGAGGAAGATCGCCCGCATCGCGGCATCATTCGTCACGACGGTGAAGATGATATCAGCAGCCGCGGTCACCTCGGCGAGCGTCGCGCAATCTTTAGCGCCCAGCTCTCCGGCGATTTCTGCGGCGGCTTCTTTGTTCACATCATAGACCGCGGTGACATCATGCCCGCAGTCAAGTTGAAGGTGGCGGGCCATGTTTGCGCCCATGCGGCCTACGCCGACAAATGCTACTTTACTCATAATTTTTGTTCTATTATTTCGCTTGTTTATTTGAATTCTGGGAAGAATGGATTGTGGGCTTTTTCCTCAGCGACTGAGGTCATGGGGCCATGGCCCGGACAGAGAACCGTCTGGTCCTCCAAGGTGAAAATTTCGGCTCGGTTCGTGGCGAGCGCATCCTTAAAAGAAATGACTCCCCCTCCCATCGATTGGGCAAAGAGAGCATCTCCCACGACGCCAACCGGCCGCGACAGGCCGTTGATCACGTAGGTGGTTCCAGCAGGCGAATGCCCCCAAGTCAGGCGAGTGGTGACACGGAGAGTGCCGATGGAAAAGGTCTCCCCCACTGCAAATCGCTCGGCACCGGCAACCGGCTCCTTACCATTGACCAGAACACGGATCCCGGGGTGCGCGGCGACCACTTTTTCACGATCAATGATATGGTCAATGTGAGAGTGGGTGATGAAGAGCGTTTTTAAACTTAAGCCTAGCTCCTCCACCGCGGCGAGAGCGGTATCGGCATCAGCTCCGGTATCAAAAAGTGCCGCCTCCTTCGTTTGAGGATCCCAAATGAGGTAGGAATTGACCGTCATCATATCGTCAGGATCAGGATCGAAGACGGTATTAAACTGGCGCAGCCCGTCTAGCTCCACCGCTTCCGGACGCCAAGCGCGATTCGCCAACTCCACTAAGG
Source organism: uncultured Verrucomicrobiales bacterium (assembly GCA_937944055.1). Taxonomy (GTDB): domain Bacteria; phylum Verrucomicrobiota; class Verrucomicrobiia; order Verrucomicrobiales; family Akkermansiaceae; genus SW10. The sequence continues at coordinate 6,253 of CALDZJ010000105.1, forward strand.
AATCAGCATCTAAGCCTAATGAGGGCGCGATGGCACGGACCGCCGCCTCATCGAATTCCCCCTCCTTCAGCTGCGCGATCGTTTCAGGCTCCACATTCGTCAGGAAGGAGAGGACTCCGTCAGCCATGCCAGTGCCTCGGAGCGTCTTGCCGATGACGTCTTCAAAAAAATCTTCAAGTTCGATCATAAAGTAATTGGTTTCTGAGTGCTTGGGGCGGCTTTGAGAAAAGACACCAAACACCCGAGAGAGGTTTTTCTATAAATCGTGAGGCAGGTCAAATCTATCGTTAATTTGTATTCCCTCGGAAGATCACTCAGCAAGCGAGGAAGCTCTGTGAAAAAATCCCCAGTATTTGACGAAAATTCTGCGGAAATCTGTGTTATCTATCCTACGTGCTTAGGAAAAGGTTCCTTCTCTCTCGCTGCGCGCTTAGTTTCCTCGGCGTGCTCTTGGGTGGCGCTTCCCTTCTCCTCAACGGCCAAGTCTCCAAAGACCAAGTCCCCGCCGGCTCGAGTAAATTCCTTTTCCCTAAGTCCGCCATTTTTCCGCAGCCCAAGCTCCCCTCAGATAACCTCCTCACAAAAGAGCGCATCGCCCTCGGGGAGCGGCTCTTTCATGACACGATTCTCTCGATTGATGGCACCATTTCTTGCGCGGCTTGCCACGTCGTAGAGCTCGCCTTCGGAGATGATGTAGATCTCTCGCGCGGCTTCGAGGGCCGCCTTGGAAAACGCAACTCGCAGCCCCTCTTTAACCTCGCGTGGAAGGAACGCTTTTTTTGGGACGGGCGGGCGCCCTCACTGCGGGAACAAGTCCTAGAGCCCATTCAGGATCACCTTGAAATGGCCGCGAATCTCCAACATGTTCTCTATCGCCTTAACCGCCGGACTCACTACCGAGAGGACTTTAAAAAAGCCTACGGCCCAGGGAAAATCACCTCGGAGACCCTTGCCCTCGCTCTCGAAAGCTATCTCCTCACGATCACGAGTGATGATTCTAAGTATGACCGCGTGCTTGCCAAAAAGGAGAGCTTCACCCCAGAGGAGGAACAAGGGAGAAAGCTCTTCTTCACCCCGCATCAAGAAGGCGGCGCTGGCTGCTTTCAATGCCACAGCGGAGCGCATTTCAGTGATTTTAAATTCCGGAATAACGGCCTCCCCCTGCTCGAGGATTTAAATGATCTTGGCGTCTTCCAAGTCAGCGGAAAAGAAGAAGACCGCTTACACTTCGTCACGCCCAGCCTCCGTAATATCGGAATCACTAGCCCCTACATGCACGATGGCCGTTTCGCAAAACTCGAGGACGTCATCCAACACTATGATGGCCCGCTCGCCAAAACTGCCACTCTCGATCCCCGGCTAAAGGCAGAGGGCCTCAATCTGAAGGACGAGGAAAAGAAAGCTCTCATCGCTTTTCTGAAAACACTCAGCGATCCCAAGTTTAGCTTGGACTAGCCGGGAATAATTTCTCCAAGGTTTCCCGACGGAAGGTGAACATCTCATCAAGCTGGTTTTTCACTACCAAGTGACGGGCAATCTCACCAAAGGGGCCGAAGCCGACCGCGTAGTGAATGAGGTCCCCCACCAAGGTCCCACCCTCTTTTTCCTCAAAGAAGTGACGATGGTGCCAGAATTTAAATGGCCCAGAAACCTGATCATCGACGAAGCTTTTTCCCTCATCGATCGCCTTAATTTCTGAGACCCAAGGGAGCCAAATCCCCGGCATCAGCTTCACCCTATACTGGATAATCTCTCCTTCATAAAGGGTCTCCGAAGGCAGTGATACGATTTGAAATCCCATCCCAGGGGGAGTCATTTTTTCTAAATTACGAGGGCTTGAAAAAAAGCGCCACGCTTCCGCAGGAGGAATGGGAAGCCACTGCGTCTGGCTAAGGGAATGCACCTTCATGATGGCGGAACTTAGTCCCGCTTTTCAATTGAGCGTCCGAAAAGATCAAAAAGTTTCCCAACTCCCTCCTCAACCGTCTTAACCCCCGTATCAATCGCCCCGCTCGGGTCCACTCCAGTTTCAGACTCGATCAAGTCCACAGCCTGCCCCAACACACCTCTCCCACTCTCTAAGATCACCCCCTGCTGCTTGAGGATTTTTTGGGTCGATTCCCCGATCACCTGCCCGCTATACCTCAAGGCAAATTTCCCGGTCTCCGGAACTAGCTCGAACATCCGCTCACCAGCCGCCGCGATTAAGCGCTCACTCAGATCCTCCTGCGGCGAATCGATCGTCCCGCTGATCACCATCGGAGCCCATAGCAAGCCCAACTCACCGCGCTGGAACACCTTCGTCTCCGCCCCCGGAATATGGGTCAAGGTCCCCGGCGTAATCCCTACCCGAAAGTCCCCCTTCCGGATCACCTCTCCATCCAAGCGCATCGAACCCTCCAAGCGGACTAGCCCTTCACTGGCTAGAACGATATGGCTCAACTCCAAACTCGATCCCACTTTTTCAAAATTCAACCGAGCCTCCGAGAGAGCCAAGCGCCGAAAACGAGCCGTGTTCGCATAGGCCGCGATCCGGTCCAGAACCGGCAGCGCGGTCAGAACCCCATCCTTGATCGTGATCTCGCCCTTAATTCGAGCTTCATAATCCGGCCGCCCTCGCAGGGAAAAATTAAGACTCAGAGGCCCCATGAATCTCTGCTTCCAATCCTCCGCAATGAGCTCCTCCACTCGAGCGCCCTGCACCTCTCCATGTAAATTCCAAGCCCGGCTTTGCAGGCCAAGGTCCCCTTCTACCGTGACCCGAGCATTTTTTAAGGCATCGAACTGGGACGATAAAAGATAGAAGCGATCCCCCGCGTAACGTCCCTCCACCCTCTTAAGACTCAGACGATCTACCAAGGCGAGCGGAGTGGTAATTTCCCCACCCGTGAGCTCCACATCATAGGTCTTTTTTGAGCTACCCGGCCGCACGCGTGCCGTGGTATCTCGCCACGCCCAAATCCCATCATCCGTCACCGCACGACCATTAATCGTTCCCACATCTAGCCCGGTGATCTCTAAGCGCTTCGGTAAAAATACATCCCAAAAGCTCCTTTCCTCACCTCGATCACCTCCACGAGCGACCCGCTCGCCCGGAATCACAAGCGCTGCCTCAACTTCCTCTACGGGCTTCTTACGAAAATCACCAATCAGCTCCACTTCCCGCAAGCGCACCTCCTCGATTCGATAGGTCCGCTTCCAAACCGCCGCCGTATCCACCTCCGCATCGATCCCCCGCGCAATGAGATTTTGCAAACCATCTTCTCCCTGAAAAGAGAACTCCTCAGTGGCGACACTCCACCCATCCCACTCGAAGTCGCTAAACTCCGCCTCCCCATCTAAGAGCGCGCCCGCTTGGCTCCCCAGCATCACTCGGAAATCATCACTACGCAGATAAGTCCGCACCGCATGATACGCCAAAAACACCCCGAGTAAGAAACAGACAAAAAAAGCCACCCCGCAAAAAACGAGCCACCTCATCGGCTTTTTTGACCTCTTCTTCGCGCCCTTGGGCTGCCGCTTCCTATTCTGGCTCGCTTTCGCTTGGCGTCGTCTCCGGCTAGACATGCCAGAACGCTAAGCGAGACCACCAGCGCTGGCAAACCCTGAGAGCAAAGCCATCACACTCGCCCCAGAACAGACTTAGTAAGCCCGATCATAGCGCTCGATGCCGGACACGATCGCTCGCGCGGCAGCCGCCTGATAACTTGTTGTTTTACAGCGGGAACGCTCATAAGAATTACTGATAAAGCCACATTCCACCAACACCGCAGGGCATGTCGTCTGACGCAGAACCGAAAAACGACGATAGCGAATTCCACGATTTCTCGTCCTTAAATTCTTCACCAACTCCCGCTGGATCGACTTTGCCAAATAACTCCCCCGTTTCCCCACGTAGAAGGTCTCGATCCCACGCACCGAGGTGTGCTTCGTCGCGTTAAAGTGGATGCTCACAAAGATCGAGTTCCCATAACGATTCGCAATAGTAGCCCGGTGACCTAAGCTCACGTAACGATCACTGCGGCGAATCATCGTGACAGCATATCCCTTCGCCTTCAAAAGCGCCTCAACACGGTAGGCCACGCGCAGGTTGAGCGCAGATTCACGAACTCCTCCCCAAACCGCTCCGCGATCCCGCCCGCCATGGCCAGCGTCGATCACCACTCGCAGGGACTTCCGGCGAGGAGGCGCCACCTTACGCGAGACCTTACGTGAAACCTTTGCCGCAAGCTTCACCGTCTTCCCCTTCTTCACGCTCGTCTTTTTCGAGCTGCTCTTTGAGGGGATTTTCACTTTTTGCCCCAGCTTTAATTCCCGAGGATCCTTAATCCCATTCGCAGCCATCAGAGCACTAACAGGCACCTGAAATTTACGAGAAATCGAGTAGCACGTCTCAGATTTTTGCACCGTATGGGTCACTCCCATCGCTGGCCCAAATGCAAGAATAAGAAGCAGAAAGCGAGTGAGGATGAGATTACGAAAAGAAGCCTTCATAGCGAGTCAGGCGAGAGGATTAGCTTCTCCCAACACGAAGGTCAATAAAGTTTTTAGAAAAACTAAAATATCACGACTCGTTAAGCGTTAAATTTTACACTTTTTAAACCTAAGCAGCGGCAGGACCAAATAAACCACAAAGATCACCGTAGGGGCATAGACCGTAAATTTCACAACCAGACCAAGGATCAAAGCCGCCCCCAGCAGAGTCCAGACATTCACCTTCGTCTTCAGGTCGATTTTTTTAAAACTTGGATATCGCACATTGCTCACCATCAAAGCAGAGACCCCCAAAATCATCGCCGCCAAAACATACGAGAGCCAACCCAATGAGCGACCTGACTCCGCAAAGCTCATCATAATAAAAGTCAGAGAAGCCACGAAGCCCGCCGCCATCGGAATCGGAATCCCTCGGAAATCCCCATTCCCCGTTCCCCCGATCCGAGCGAGACAATTAAACCTCGCCAAGCGAATTCCCCCACAGAGCAGATAAATAAAGGCAATCGCCCACGTCAAGCCCACCTCGCGCTTCCCACTCGGATCAAAACTCTCGGGTAATTGTAAATCAGCCAGAACCGCCCGCGACACAAGCATAGCCGGAGCGAGACCGAAGGAGACCATATCTGCGAGCGAGTCGAACTCCTGCCCGAAAGGCGACTCCTGCCCCCCCATCCTCGCCAAGCGCCCATCTAATAAATCAAAGAGACAAGACCCGAAGATGTAGAGCATCGCCGTCTCATAGTAGCCCTTCGCCGACACCAAATCCTCCACCTGCATCCCCTTAAAAATCGTCAAAATTGCCAAAAAACCACAGAGGAGATTTCCAGCCGTCATCAAATTAGGCAGAAGGTAAATTTTAGGTTCTTCAGGATCTTGAGGCGTAGCCATAAGCGAGGCCCAGAGAATCGCAAATGCCCCGTGATTTGGAAAGGCTCAACTCCCCTCTTTCCCTCTTGGCGATCTCTGCCATTCTCCGTCCATGCCCGCTGAAATCACCGCCGATCTCTCGATGTCCTCCCTGCTCGATCGTTATCCCGGGGCTCGCCGCGCTCTTTTTTCAGCCTTCCACATCGGAGGCTGCCAATCCTGCGCCTATGAACTGGATGACTCGCTCGAAAAAGTCTGCCAAAACCACGACATTAAACTCGAAGACGCCCTAGAGTGCCTGCGTCAAAGCCAAGAGCATGATCTCGCAATGATGATCTCCCCACAAGAACTCGAGAAACTCCTAAAATCTGAGATGAATTTCACCTTGCTCGATACCCGCACACGCGAGGAATTTGAAGCCATCACCCTTCCCGGAGCTCAGCTCATGACTCAAGAATTACAAAACTCCCTCTTCGCCGATAAAAACCAGACGCAAAAAATCATCCTAATCGACCACCTCGGACGCAGCATCCTAGATCACTGCGCCTGGTTCCGTGGCCACGGCCTCAGCGAGACCTTCGCCCTCGATGGCGGGATCGATCGCTACTCGCAGGAAATCGACCCCACCATTCCACGCTACCGCCTCGAGCTCGACTAAGCAGATCTGCACAATATCCCCTTGCCGTTCCCTCCCTCTTCCCCTCACCTTAATACCATGAAGATCCTGATGTTCACCCCATTCATCTTCGCGACTGCTCTTCTCGCTCAAGAGGCAGATAAAAACGAAGAACCCTCAGCCCTCTCCTCGGCAGAGTCCACTCGTCAATCCTCCCTCTACCTCGGCTATCAAGAAGGTCTCCGGACTGCTCAAAAGCAGATGAAAGAAGAGGACTTTCACCCCCAAGCCTACCTCGAGGGATTCCTCCTCGGACTCAAGGGTGAAAAAATCTCACTCAGCCCTGACGAGATTCGCGAAGCCATGACCCGCCTCCAGGAAAAACTCACCGCAAGGGAAGCTGAAACGGCCAAAGCCAACCTCGAAGCGGGACAAGCATTTCTAGCCGCCAATGAAACCCAAAAAGGCGTCATCAAAACCAACTCCGGCCTGCAATACCGCATCGTAAAAACTGGCGAAGGTGAAGTCTTCGGTGAAAAGGGCCTCTCAGGAAAGGAACTCTCCGTTCACTTCCGTGGCACCTTACCAGATGGCAGCGAATTCTCCGTGAGTGATGAATTCTCTCCCAGTAAGATCCAGTTTGATGAAGCCATTAGCGGCTTTCGTGAGGCCCTCACTCTGATGCGCCAGGGCGACCGCTGGGTGGTCTTTATCCCCTCAGATTTGGCTTATGGTGACCAGCGCCGCAGCAGCAAAATCGGCCCGAATCAACTTCTCATCTTCGAGATTGAGCTCGTCGATGTCCACGAGCCCGCCGCTCCTGCCAAATAAAAAAGGCTGCAGCTCAGCAAGAACGACAGCCTTCTTTTTTTTTAGCAATCTCGCGCCCTAATCGGAGCTACTCGCCCTTCTTTTCACCCTTCTGTTGCTCCTCTTTTTTCTGGCCACCAAAGCCGAAAAAAGATCCCGTAGTATTTGAGGCGAGTTGCTCGACCCTCTCTTGATATTGCTCGGGAACCGCAGATTTATCGATCTCGCTGTCATAAGGCCCCTCAAAGATAAGCGCCCCATCTTTGTCGAAGATCTTAACCTCGCTGCTATCTTCCTCGGTCTTTAACTCGATCACACACTCATCATCTTCCAAGCGCATTGAGCGAATCCCTTGGCCCAAGTCAAACCTCAGATTATTACCCATAAGCCTCGCCCCTTGATCGGGACCTCCAAGCTTGAACTTAAATTTCTGGAACTGTCCACCCTTGGCAAAGCCCTCCCCCATCTCTTCCGCAAATTGACCAAGGCGCTCCATCATCTCCTCTTGCTCGAAAGGCTGCACTTGGAAACCCTGATTACCAGCACCTCCTTGCAGCGCAGCCCCTAAGCGATCCCTCAACAACTGCATGAGTTCCTCCGAATCAAAATCTAAGCCTCTCATCTGCATCCCTCTTGGCCGCCGCTGTAAATTTCGCGCTTGAGCCTGATAGGGAGAACTCCCGAGAGTGATCTTTTGATCCAGCACCTTCCCGCCACGGACTAATTTCAGGAGAACCTCTGCACCGGGCTTCTCACCGATGAGAGCCTCACGAAGAGAAACCTGATCAGTCAGAGACTTTCCAGCCACAGAGAGCAAAAGATCATTTTTCTTTAAGCCTGCCAATCCAGCTGGGCTCGTCGGATCGATAAAGGTCAGGAGTAAAGCGCTCTCAAGTTGGAGATGCATCAAAAGAACATTGCTCGCAGGAGATCCACTCACTCCCAAGTAAGCCATCTCAGCAAGCTGTGGGATTTTTTCCGCCCCCTCCATCTGAGGCTTCTCAGCAGCTTGCTGACTCTCCGGACCGCCAGCCTTCTGGTCATTTCCGAGAATGCCACCCTGCGGCTCAGCGAACTGGCTGGGCTGGGCTGGGATTTCTTCTTTCTTCGCCGCGCCCCCATTCGGCCGCTCGATCGCGAGCAAATTGCCAAAAGAGCCAAGGAGGGCGGTCAATCCAATTGTCGTAATTTTCATAACGGGAGTTTTCATTTCGTGAGTTCAGCGATTAAGGAGACAGATTTTGTTTAATCAAATTTCACCGGAGTCAAAATCAGCTCTCTTTTCGGTTCATCAACCGTTAAGCGCTCACCTCTCTCATTTGCAAACTGGACCCGGTTCGTCACAAAAACATCCTTATAACGAATTGGCTGACCGTTTGCCGTCCAAATGACACCGTGATTATTCTTAGAAATCACCGAGGTGCGTGCATCTGCCGGGCTGAAGAAAGCGGAAGCTGCACCATCCTGAGGAGAGACTGTGATACGCTCAGATGACTCTGCCATTGAAGCCGGCTGACCAGCCCCCGTAAACAGAGCCGCCGCAGCTCCTAAGAGGCCGACTGCCGCAACCGCACGCAGCCCTAACCAAGAGCTTGCCTCATTGTCCGCCTCCGGGTGGATCGCGATCACCTTCTCCTCCAAAGGCACCTCTTCATGCCAACGCGACATCGCATCATCGAGGCGTGAAAGCATATCCTCTGGGACCCCATAGGGCACCATTCCACGCAGCCCCTTCTCGATCGCATCCAGCTCACTTTCCGCAGCAAAAAGGGGAATTTCGGCCCCAGAATCACCTTTCACCTCATCCCTGCCTCTTTCTAGTCCCACATCATCCCCCCGCACAGATTCTACGGCTGCTCCCATCGCTCTATCAAATCGCTCTAAAAGAGACTCCGGAAGCGGAGCTGGGGCTAATTTTGCCAGCTCTTCTTCGACTTGTATTCTATCTAGGTTCATCGTTCTGTTTCGTGAAAATTTCCCATTAAAGGTCCCCTCTATCCCGAGCCTCCGCCAACTCATTCCGTAAGGCCTTAATCCCATAGCGGTAGCGTGAAGCCGCCGTATTTAGCGAGACTCCCAGCGCCTCGCCAATCTCAGCAAAAGTTCTCTCTCCCCAAAGCTTCATACTAATCACCTCCGCAAATTTTTTGGGCAGACGCTCCAAACCTTGCACCAAGATTCGGCGCTGCTCATCCTCCGATTCACTCTCCTCAAACATCGGCATTTCAATATTACGCCCCAGCGAGGTCTCATCCTTAACCACCTTCTCCTCGCGTTTCCGACGACGATCTTCCTTCCGACCTAAGTCGATCGCCTCCCGCCGAATCTGAGTATACAGAAAGGACAACCAAGCACCCTCATCCCCCAGAAAGGTCCCCTCCTCCACCTTACGGGCGAGCTTCACCAGCGCGTCTTGGAGGACATCTTCCGCATCAGCCAGCGAGCGAGTCTGCTGCCGCGCAAATAGCAGAAGTTTCGATCCGTGCTCCTCGAGCCACGGACGAAAGCGAGATTGATCTGGGGTCTTTACAGTGGCCAAGTTCACGGTTTTATGGGTGCTAGTCTTCAGAGCGCCGCCATCCCTTCCATTTATCTTATTTTCCCTAATTTTAGCGAGAAAACAGGCTAGCGCAAGATCCGCACCCCTCAAAAAAACCTCACGCCAAGTAAACTAAACACCCGCCAACTCCGAAGGGTGCTGAGCCCTCAAAGCCGCCATCACATAGGCTGAGGGGCGGAAGTTCTCAATGACAACCTCAGAGCGGTCATCCCAGATCATCCGCACCTCTTTCACATTAAAATTCGGCGTCTTGTGAGGCGCAAAGAGAATATCATCATGCGTGCTATTCTCATGCTTCTTGAACATCTCTGGGATGATGTCTCCTCCCAAATGATCGTCACGTCCCGTTGCCAGATGGCAGGTCCCTAGCACCTTCTCATCCTGAATATCTTGGTAAGAAACAGGGAGCACCTGAGTTCCGAATCCTAGCTCCCCGAGGGTCCCAGTCATCGGATCATCAGCAAGGCGGGCATTGTGCTCATCAATCGTAGCTTGGCTTCCCTCGATCAAAGCCGATTTCACCACATCACGATCCACCACATCCAAGACTCCGAGGGTCCCATCCTCATACTTCATCGGGAATTTCCCTCGCGCATCTTGCGGAACGAAATACACCTCCCCAGCCGGCAGATTAGCAATGTCAGGCTTCGTCCCACGGCAAAGCCCGTGAGACTTTTGCGCATCTTGTCCACCCAGCCCTAACCAAGCCGTCAGGATTTCTCCATCCTCTAACTCAAAGTCAATCTCCACCTCATTCGCGTTCGTAAGTGCCGCACGCATCTTCTCAGCATCATCAGAGACCTCCTGATAATCTACCGCCAAACCCGAGCTGAGAATGACATCATTCATCCCGTGCATCGTCGCCCCGCGGAAATTAAACTCCTTACACTTCGCAGTAAGAGGCGCCGTGGCTGACCAAGTCGAGATGCACAAAACAATGTCATATTTGGAATAAATATCACGGTCCAGTGAGAGCTCATTCCCCTCCGTATCCCAGACCTCATCACTCATATCGAGATTTGAACCATAGGTGTATTTATAAGCATACATTTCTCCACCCGTCATGCCCAACTCAGCTAAGACACCCCCCTGCAAGCCCTCATAGAAGTGCTTGAGCGCATTGTTTTGCACCTCGAATTGCTCCTCACCTCGAAAGGCAAAATCCCTAATCCACTTCGCTGGTTCTTCAAAATCCACCAAAATGCAAACGCGGCATCCTCGAGTAGGTGCAAAAACAGTCTCGAGTAACTTACTAAGGTCAAATTCAGGAAACTCACGCTTCTCAGGATTTAACAAAATTTCCTCTTGGAGATAATTTTGAGTGCTCATGATAGTCAAACTACCTTCCGTAAGACATGCTGCAAGCGATCTTTTAAAAACAAAACTACACCCCGAAGCCCGCTGGGGGCTCATCTTGATCACGCAAGGCCTTCAAAGCCTCCGTCATATCCTCCAAACTCTCCCACACCTCTGGCAGCACGAAAATGGGCGCCTTATGACGCACCGCAAGCGCAATGCTATCGCTCGGCCGAGCATCCAGCTCCACCACCTTCTTTTCCATAATCTCATTCTCCGCTTGGATGATCAGACGCGCAAAAAAGACCTCATTCTCATGCCTCACCAAAGTAACATGTAAGACCTGCGCGCCAAAGGCATCGAGCGTCTGCGCGAAAAGATCATGAGATAATGGGCGCGGTGGAAGTTCCCCTGAAAGGACCGCATTGATCGATGCTCCAATCGCGGGATCGATGTAAAAAACGATCACCTTTTTCCCATTCCCTAAAAACACCGCACAACCCGCTGGGGTCGGCAGCAACGCTATCGGCTCGACTCGGACAAGATCACTCACGCCTGAACCCTCTCCCCAAAGACCCCTAAAATCCAGAACCGACTTCTAGTAAACATCCCGCGCGTAGCGTTTCTCCTTCTTCAACTCCTTAAAATAAGCGACGGCCTCCTCCTCACTTAATCCGCCATGACTCTGCGCGATTTCATGCAACACCCGGTCCACATCCTTAGCCATCCGAGACGCGTCTCCACAGACATAAAAGTGACCACCCCCCTGCAGCCACTTCCATAGCTCCGCACCAGACTCCAACATCTTATCCTGAACGTAAATCTTCTCATCCTGATCTCGAGAAAAAGCCAGATCGAGCTTCGTCAAAACCCCATTCTCCTGCCAAGCGCTGATTTCATCCTCATACACGAAGTCGGTCGCGCGGTGCGGGTTCCCAAAGAAGAGCCAATTCCGCCCGCTCGCCTTAGAAACCTCACGCTCTTCCAAAAAGGCCCGGAAGGGAGCAATCCCCGTCCCCGGCCCCACCATAATCACATCCTTAGAAAGATCGGCCGGCACCCGGAAAGCCTTATTACTGTGGACAAAAACCCCAGAGACTAAATCTCCCGCACGGTCCGAAAGATAAGTCGAACACACCCCACCACGCTCACGCCCATGGCTCTGATACCTCACAATCGCCACCGTCAAATGAACCTCACCAGGATGCGCCCTCGGGCTCGACGCAATGGAGTAAAGACGCGGCTGAAGCTTCTTCAAAACCCCCACGAACTCCTCCCCGTCAGAAAAATCCGCAGGATGATCATGAATCAAATCGATCAACTCCCGCCCCCAACAAAACTCCTCAATCTCCTCCCGAGAGCCCCCCTCCACCAGCGCGCGCAGAAACGGCGAGCCAGATCGCTCAGACCACAGAGTCAGCAGCTTCTTATTCAGACTCCGGATGTCATAAAACTTCATAAGCGCCTCACGCAGCGAAGCCTCTCCCCCGCCTGGCAACGGAACCTCATCCTTAATATTAAACGGCAATAGCGGCAGGATTTCATCCACCGCAGCCGCCGGATTATGAGAAAGCACGCCCAGCGCATCCCCCGTCTCATACTCCAAGCCGGACCCCTCAAGCGAAAGCTCAAAGTGATACGTCTCCCGATCAGATCCCTCGCCATTTAAATTCACCGACTTTAACAAAGCCGATGGGAATGGATTCTTCTTCCCATAAGGCTCCTCCACCTCAGCCTCCTGAGCTTCACCCGCCTTCTCCATCCCTCCCATCGCAGCCAGCACCCCCTGCTTCCATTCTGCAAATTCCTCATCGTAATCAACATCACAATCGATCCTCCGAAACATCCGCTTCGCCCCGAAGTGCTCCAACCTCTGGTCAAACTCAATCCCACATTGGCAATAATCAGGATACTCACTATCCCCCAAAGCCAAGATCGAAAAATTCACCCCTGCCAAGCTCGGCACCCCATCCCCCATCACATACTCGTGCAGATCTGCCGCATTATCAGGCGGCTCGCCATCCCCATAAGTACTCGTGATAATCAGTAAATTTTTCTCATTCGCTAGCCTCGACTGATCATAAACCGCCATATCAAACACCTCTGGCTCATAATTCCCCCCCTTTAAAACCTTCATCAACTTCTTCGCCACTCCCTCCGCATTTCCAGTCTGACTGCCCCACAAAATCGTCACCGGAATCGCCGGCCCCGTCGGCTCGACCGAAACATCCTGCCCCGCCAGCGCCTTACTCAAAAATTCACTTAACCACGCACGCTGCTCTGCATCAAAAGGAGCATTTTCAGGAATGACAATAGATGAACTCATCTCAAAAAACCGCCTACTGAAGCGGCAAGCCAACATGACTCCATGACTCCTGTCTTACAAGTGCGATTCATCAG
>CALDZJ010000106.1 GCA_937944055.1 uncultured Verrucomicrobiales bacterium
TTTTTTCAGAAAACCCACTGCTCGATGAGTCCGGTTCGTGAGTTTCGCTTCCTATTTTCGAACAGTGTTTAAATTTAGTCAGACCCTATTGAGCCTGACCGGGTCACCGAAGTGACCTTTGTTTTAAGCGCCCCTTGCGAGGCCCGATGGTTCGTAGGTGTGTATTTATAATACCAAGGAGAGCGTGGCTAACTTCACTGGGCACGACAAGCTCAAAAGAGGCTTTTCAAGAAACTCTTTTCTGAAGAAATAGATCCAAGCCATCCGTCAGAGCCAGCCAACTCGCCTCAATAATACTGTCAGAAACCCCCACCGTCCCCCAGGTTTGCTCTCCGTCAGAATGGACGATGAGCACTCGGGTCTTCGCCGCAGTAGCTTCCGCGCCATCGATGATGCGGACCTTGTAATCGATTAACTGCACCTTCTCCAATTCAGGAAACGAGGGATGCAAGGCCTTTCGCAAAGCCCCATCCAGCGCATTCACAACGCCATGACCATGGGACACGGTAAAGGCGCTTTCCTCTGCAACTTGAAGCTTCACAGTAGCCTCACACACGGGTCGATGGCCGCTTTGGAACTTCCGGAAAGAACATTGATATTCCTCCAACTCCCAAAAACGGGGCACTTGATCGAGGATTCGGCGAATCAAAAGCTCCAAGGAACCTCCCGCTGCTTCGAAGGAATACCCCGCTTGCTCTAATTCCTTCACCTCATTGAGGACCGCCTTCGCCTCCGCGCTCCCTTTCTTAAGCGGCAAGCCCATCTGCTCTGCCTTGATCAGAATATTCGACTGCCCCGATAGCTCGCTCACTAAAATCTGCTGCTCATTCCCCACCTGCTCGGGGCGGATGTGCTCGTAAGTCCGGGCTAGTTTTTGGACCGCGTTCACGTGCATTCCTCCCTTATGAGCAAAGGCCGTGCGCCCTACAAAAGCAGCCCTCGCGAAGTGAGGATTATTGGACACATCATCCACGAAGAATGAGAGATCCCTCATCTTCGAGACATCATCGACCGCCCGCCGGCCCATCTTCAACTCCAGAATCGGGATCACTGAGGTCAAGTTACAGTTCCCAGTTCGCTCGCCGTATCCATTGATCGTCCCCTGCACCTGAGTTGCCCCAGCCTCAACTGCCGCCACCGCGTTCGCCACTCCTAGCTCGCAATCATTATGAGTGTGGATTCCCAAAGCCACCTCCGGAAATGCCGCGTTGACCTTACGGCACATCTCCGCGATTTCCGCAGGCAGACAGCCGCCATTCGTATCGCAAAGGACCAGATAATCGGCACCGCCCTCGACCGCTGCGGCCAAGGTCCCCATGGCATGTTCTGGGCCATCTTTATAACCATCGAAAAAGTGCTCCGCATCATAGATCACCTCACGCCCAGCCTCCTTTAAGTAGCGACACGTATCGCGGATCATCGCTTGGTTTTCCTCCGCAGTAGTGCGCAGCACCTCCGTGACCTGCAGCTCCCAACTCTTCCCGAAAATCGTAATCACAGGCGTCTGAGCATCCAGCAAAAGCTGCACCTGCGGATCATCTTCCACCGCTAGATCCGCACGCCGAGTCGAGCCAAAGGCCGCAATCTTTGCATGATCCCAAGTCTCCTTTGCCGCCGCTTTAAAAAACTCAATATCCTTAGGATTAGACCCAGGCCACCCTCCCTCAATATAGTCCACGCCAAACTCATCCAGCCGCTTCGCAATCCGGATCTTATCCAGACCCGAAAGGGAAAACCCCTCGCCCTGCGTCCCATCTCGTAAGGTGGTATCATAAATGCTAACTTTTACCGGATCGCTCATCGTCTGTGATTTGGAATAAAAATACCCTCCCTAAAGGACTCCTCACCGCAGAATGATCGACGCGAGGAAGGAGAGGAAACTGCCGTCCTACCACCTTTCTGACAAGCGATAATCAAAATCAAAGCCGCGCGCCTCATCATACACTCAACTCCGCAGCCCACTCAGCTTTTCAAATCCCCTCCCAGAAGAGTCACCACCTCTAAGCCCACGCGCGGCGCATAGATCACCCCCTTGGAGCCAAGTCCATTTACCATCCACCCCCTCCCCTCCTCATGATAGATCACCGGCCGACTTCGGTGAATGATGGGCCGGATCCCAGAGACATGATCCATCACCTCATACTCCCGCTCCGTAAACGTTCGTAAAATCGCCTCCACCTTTGCACGGCCCTCCGCCGTACAGCCAGAATCTAGCTCATCCCACTCATAAGTCGCGCCGACCCGGTAGCACTCAGCGCCGATCGGCAGGACCCAGCCATTGCGAGTCAAGATACGCCCCTCATCCCAACCCGGCACCTTCACCGTCAGAATCTCCCCCTTCGCACTCCGATGCGCGATTTCGAGAAAATCACCCCGCATTAAGCCCGCCGCTCCCGTGCACCACACTTGCAGACCGCCGCGTGCCCTCTCGCTCACTTCCCCTCCTCGCGCGCGGAAGGCCTCCTTCGCCACTTTTAAAAAAGCCGCACAATCCAACCAACCTCCCCCTTTCCAAGTCACCCCCTCATCATCCACCTTCTCGATCCATTGCTCCAGATCACCCCGCTTACGTGCGAATTTCTCACGATCTTTTTCATCACGCCAGCCTCTCAGAATTGGCAATTGCTGAAAAAGTTCCGCCCCTAACTCCTGATAAAATGGCAAGGCGATCGCCCAAGCATCTGCCACCTCCCAACTCGGCTCGAAGTTCCGCCCACCCACCGGATTTACCAAACCCGCAGCCACGTGAGAACTTCCCCGCTTTCCGTCATCCACCACGCGCACCACATGCCCCGCTCGTTGGAGCTGGAGGGCCACACAGGCTCCCGCGATTCCGAAGCCGATCACCTCTATCATTCTCTCAGCCTTCTTTAGAGCTCAGTCTCCAGCGCCGCGCACACTCCCCGCGCCTTCGCGCGCGCCGCCTCGATGTCTCCCCCACGAGCTAAGCCCACCGCCATGCGCCGCTTCCCGGCCACCACCGGCTTCCCGAAGAGGCGCAGCTGCGTATCTGGCTCTGCCAGTGCTAATTCCAGCTTAGCAAAACGAACCTTCTCCGAGTTCCCCTCCACCACATGAGCGCAGGAGGCAGATGGCCCATGAGTCTGAATATTAGGAATCGGCAAACCCAATATGGCACGCGCATGCAGGGAGAATTGACTCAGATCCTGCGAGATCATTGTCACCATCCCAGTATCATGCGGACGTGGTGAGACCTCCGAGAAAATCACCTCATCCCCCTTCACGAACAACTCCACCCCAAAGACCCCTCGCCCTCCTAAATTCTCAGTCACCTTCGCCGCCATTTCTTGCGCACTCTTCAAGGCAGCCTCACTCATCGGCTGCGGCTGCCAAGACTCTCGGTAATCCCCATCCACTTGAATATGACCGATCGGATCACAGAACGAGGTCCCTCCCACATGCCGCACCGTCAGCAAGGTAATTTCATAATCAAAATCCACAAAGCCCTCCACGATCACCTTACCCGCACCCGCTCGCCCCCCTTCCTGCGCATACTCCCACGCCGGTAAAATATCAGCCTCAGTCCGCAGCGTCGTCTGCCCCTTACCGGAAGATGACATGATCGGCTTCACCACACAAGGCAACCCGATTTCAGAAATCGCAGCCTCATATTCCTCCACCGTTCCCGCGAAACGATAGGGCGAGCTCAGGCAGCCCAGATCCTCCGCCGCCATCCGGCGGATCCCCTCCCGATTCATCGTCAACTGCGTCGCCCGCGCCGTCGGGATAACTTGAGCAATCCCCTCTGCCTCAATTTCCGCCAAAGTCTCCGTCGCGATCGCCTCCACCTCAGGAACCACTAAATCCGGCTTCTCCTTCTCGATCACCCGGCGCAGCTCCGCCCCATCCAACATAGAAAACACATAGCACCGGTCTGCCACCTGCATCGCTGGCGCATTTTCATAAGCATCACAAGCGATCACCTCCACCCCATATCTCTGCAACTCAATCACCACCTCCTTGCCCAGCTCGCCAGAGCCACAAAGAAGAACTTTTTTTGCCGTCGCCGTGAAAGGAGTGCCAATTGTTGCCATGCCGCCAATCAAGACTAACAAAGCCCTCCTGAAAAGCAGTAACCCCCCCCAATTCCACAAGTTTTTGAACTCACCCCTTCAAGCCCACGTTTCAAGCTCAGCCGCCAAGCCATCCCCCCTCACTCCTCCACCGCATAACAACCCAAAACCGCCGTCACCATCGCCTGCCCACTCGTCACCTCATCATGAAAAATATGATGCACCCCCTCCCTTTGTAAAAGCTCCACCCCACTTGAGAACTTAGCCCGCGCATGAGTCACGATCCCCGGATTAACAGCCCGTGCCGCCCTCACCCCCTCCACCGCCAACTTCGGCTCAGGGAAAGTAAAAGCAATCGCCCGCGCGCTCTCCACCCGCGCCAGCAACATCGTCTGCCCATTCGTCGCATCCGCATAAAGCACCCTCACCCCACGGCGATGCAGCTCACGCACCGTCCCCGCATTCATCTCCACCACCACCACCGGCACCGAGAGCCGATCCATCGCCTCATGCAGCGCCACCCCCACCGGACCATATCCACAAATCACCACATGATCACTCAGCGCCTCCACCTGAGCGTGATTTGTCAAAGCCTCATTCGCATCGCGGACCTGAAACAGAGGCCACCTCTCCATCACCTGTGACAGCGGCCCCGCCCAGCGCATCAGAGTCGGGACCAGCGCCATCGTAATCGCCGTGCACGCCAAAAGAACCTGCTCCAGCTCTCGGGAAAGCCCACCCAGATCAGCCGCCCGATTCAGAAGCACCAGCGAGAACTCGCCACTACTCGCCAAAGCCGCACCCGCCAGTAAAGCTTGGCGCAGACGCAGACCCAAGCGCCTCGCAATAAAAGTCACCACCATCCCCTTCACCGCTAAAATCCCCAGCACCCCGAGACCAATAAGCCACCAAGACGCCAGCACCACATGCAGATCAATCAACAACCCCACCGATACAAAAAACACCGTCAAAAAAAGATCCTTAAACGGCAAAACATCCGCCAGAACCTTATGAGAATAAATTGACTCACTCACCACTAAGCCACCCGCAAAGGCCCCCAGAGCCAGACTTAAGCCAAAGTAATTCGCCCCCCACGCAATGATCGCGCACAAGCCCACCACCGTCACCGTAAATAACTCACGGCTCCGCGATGACGCCACCGCATGCAACAAATGCGGAACCACATAAACACTCAATACCCAACACAAAGCCAGAAAGAGCCCCCCCTTTGCCAAAGCCTGCAAAATCGGCCAAAACCCACCCGCATCCTCCCCCACCAAAGAAGGCAAAACCACCATGAAAAAGATCACCGCAAGATCTTGAAAAATCGCCACCCCCAGCGCCAGCCGCCCTCCCGGCGAATCCGGCTGCCGCATATCTTGAAAGGACTTAATGCTCACCGCAGTCGAAGACAGAGCCATCGCAAACCCCACCACCAAAAGCCCCGGCACCCCACCCACACTCAGCCCCAGCGCACAAGCCACCCCCATCCCGATCAAAGTCGTAAAAATCATCTGCCCTCCCCCTCCACCCAGTACAATCTTCCTCAAATGAAAAAGCTCCCTCAGCGAGAACTCGATCCCCAAAGTAAACATCAACAACACCACCCCCAACTCCGCCAACATCTCAATCGCCTCCCCAGATGAAGGCCCTAGCAGAGCCGTCGCCCCCGTATTTGCCAAAACCACACCACAGAGAAAATACCCCACCAACAATGACTGCCGCGCCTTCACCAAAAGCAGAGAAACCAGCACCACACTCCCCAAAACCATCCCCAGAAGAGCCACCACCGGAGCCACCTCACCAGAACTTGCTAAAATCATCTCCAAAAAGAATAAGAAATTAAAAAGCTCTTTGAAAGCACCTGCCCACAAAATCGACACCCTTGCCCTCACCCCCACAAATTCCTATCCTCACCCAACGTCATGAAACCCCTCCTAAGCCTCACCCTCAGCCTAGCCTTCATCCTAGGATCACCGCTCCCAGCCCTCCAACTTCCCAAAGACTCCTACAACCTCGCACAACTCCCACAAGCCCAAGAAAACGCCCTCAAAAAACAACAAGCCCTCGCCTTCCTCATCACCGAAAAAAAAGGCGTAGCCACCTGAGTGGACTGCCCCGGAGCCGTCAGTCTGTCGGCTAGCAAAGCAATCCTCTCCTTCTCACAAAGCATCATCGTCGATGTATCAGAGACCCCAGGCCTCCCCGACCTCATTAAAAATTCCTACCGCACCGGAAGCGCCTCCATCCCCATCATCATCCTCACCGATCCCACCCTCCAAAAAATCTATGGCCGCTTTGATCACCCCGCCATGAAAAGTCAAAAATACCCCACCATCTTCAAAGACGCGAAAACCCAAATCGCAAAAGCCATCACAGACGGCTCCTTCACCACCAGCCCAAAAAAAACCACCCTCATCAAAGTAAAAAACCCAATCCTCCAAACTTGGAAAAGCGCTGCCGGAACCGAAATCAAAGCAAAACTCATCGGCATCGAAGACAACTCCACCTACCTCTTCGAAAACGAAGCCGGCAAAACCTTCCGCGCAACAGCCTCCCAGCTCGACCCAGCCAGCATCAAAAAAGCCCAGCAAACCGCCCGCCAGCCCACCAAGCCCACCAAGCCATCGACCTAAAACAGAACAACCGTCACACACACCCTCGAAAAAAAAGACCTGCTCCCCACTCAGAGGAACAAGTCACGAAAAGGTGCAATGAAGCGGAACCTTATTCAGAAGGAAGAATCACAGAATCGATCACATGGATCACCCCATTCGTTCCAGCAATATCAGTCTTCACCACCATCGCCTTATCGATCATCACCTTGCCCTCCTTCACAGAAACCATTGCGGAACTCCCGTCTAACATCTCCACCTTACCCGCCTTAACATCAGCCGCCATCACCTTACCGGAGACCACGTGATACTTCAAAATCGAAGCAAGCTTCTCCTTATTTTCAGGCTTCAAAAGAGACTCCACCGTGCCAGCTGGAAGCTTTGCAAAAGCCTCATTGGTCGGAGCAAAAATCGTGAATGGACCATCACCAGAAAGAGCCTCCGCCAGCCCAGCAGCTTTCACCGCCGCCACGAGAGTCGAGAATGACTCATTGCCAGCCGCAATCTCAACGACATTCTTCTTATCCATCATCTCCTTCTTATCCATCTTCTCCTTCTCATGATGGTCAGCCTGAGCTGAA
The DNA here is from genome assembly GCA_937944055.1 of uncultured Verrucomicrobiales bacterium. Classification (GTDB taxonomy): domain Bacteria; phylum Verrucomicrobiota; class Verrucomicrobiia; order Verrucomicrobiales; family Akkermansiaceae; genus SW10. Next base: position 7,231 of record CALDZJ010000106.1, read on the forward strand.
ATAGGCAAAAGGAGAGCGGTAGCAGCGAATAATAAATTTGTAATTTTCATAGTAGTTTTTCTTTCGTGTTTTTCTGTTTTCGTTTTCTACTGAGATTCTCTCAGCACGAGATCAAACCACCGATTTCTACTTCCGCATGGAAAAAATCACACTTTGCAACTTTCGTTTGCGAGATTTAAGAAACGCACTTAATTAAGCGCTTTTCTCGCGCAAAAGCGGCAGATCACCCCGCAGGCTTCCACCAAGCATCAATTAACTTCGTCATCTCAGCCACCTTTTCAGGCATTTGCTCAGCGAGATTCTTTTTCTCATGAGGATCCACCGTCACCTGATAAAGCTCCGGCTTCCCCTCTGGATTCGCCGGGTGACCCAATGACCTCCCTGCATAGGGCAAGCCATAATTCTCAGCATCATGAAGGAGTAATTTCCAATCCCCCTGAACCACATAGCGCGTCTCTAAACTCGCAGTGGGATCATTGACCTCAAACATATCGTGATTCCCATCAAAGCCGAAGACCGCATCACGCTTCCGCAAAGCAAGCCCATCCCGCAGATCGAGCCCCGTCATACTTGCCGGAACGCTCAGCCCAAGTGACTTCAGAATCGTCGGCGCAATGTCGATCGCAGAAACAAGAGTCTCTTGATCCATCTTCGGCTTCACCTGAGCAGGCCACCTCATCATAATCGGCGTCCGCACCCCCATCTCATACGGCGCCTGCTTAGAGAGCGGAGCAAATCGCTCAGAATCCTCTGACTGAATCCAGCCATTATCCGTCACATAAATGACAATCGTATTCTCCGCCACTCCCCGCCGCTCTAACTCCATAAAAAGCTCCCCACAAGTCTGATCAAACCACTCCACCATCGCATAATACCGCGCGACGAATTTACTCTCACCCTTCGCCAGATATTTCTCAAAAAGCCCCTTGGGCGGATTATGCGGCGTATGAGGAAGGAACGGAGCATGCCAGATAAAGAAGGGCTTCTTCTCCCTCGCCGCCTCATCCATGAAATCCCGAATCGGCTTCATTCCCTTACGAGAAATCTCCAAGCCCTTATCACCATGGCGTCCACCTCGAAAAGGATCCGCATGACTCATCGCATGCGTAAATCCATGCCGCTGCGGCTTCCCCTCCCACCACTTCCCAGTCTGCAAAGTGAGATAACCAGCCTGAGTTAAAAGCCGCGCGATCCCATCGCGCTTCTCAAACCCCGCATACATCTGCTCATAGACCCGCGCCCCATCCCCCTCCGTGCGGCTGTATCTCTTCTTCCCATCACGACCATTCCGCACATCATTCCCCGTAATTCCATGCACCGGCGTGTGCAGCCCAGAAAAAATCGATGCCAGCGATGGCCGACACAAAGGCGAAGTCACATAACCGCGCGTATACGTTAGCGACTCTTTCGCAAATTGATCCAAGGCCGGAGTCTCGATCACCTCATGACCCATAAACGAATAATCCGTCCACGAATGATCATCAGAAAGAATCAAGACCACATTCGGCCGCTCCTCTCCCAGAGCCGAGAACCCAAAAAGAATGAAATTTGCAAAGAAAAATAAAAATGAGCTCAGAGATAAGATGCGCTTCATCCACCCATCCTAAATTTTTACGAGCACTTAGAAAGCTAGAATTCTTGCAGCCACATTTTAGCGGGATTCAGCCTGCCCACGCAAACGATGCCGGACGATGTCTGAGGTCAGATCGCCAAAGAACACCAAAGCCGCCCCCAACCCAACCCAGAGGAGCATCTCATCATAATAAAAAGCAACCTTCGCATCAGAAATTAGAAACCCTAAAGAAGCCACCCCAAGCATCCCCAGCACCGTAGCCTCCCGAATGCAAGACTCCCAACGGTAAAAGAGAAAAAGAACCAAACGATTAAACCCCAGCGGAAGTAAGGCCCCAAAATAGGCCGCCGTCCGTGATCCTCCCTGCGCTAAAATGACCGAACTCGCCTGGCTCACCGTATTATCAATCACCTCCGCACCTAGTCGCAAAAGAATGCCTCCATTATGAATCGCCAACGCCAAAATTAAGGCCCAGACCGTCGGGCCAAAAATCCGCAAAAGCAAAAAAGCCAGAATATACTCAGGCATCGCCCGCCCCAGCATAGAACCGCCTCTCAAAAGCATCGCAATGACTTTCCGAAAAAGCGAAGGCCCCTCTCTTACCCCGCGAGGAGATGACGAGACGAGCGACCTCGCCGCAAAGCGCACCCCCATAAGCGCCACCAAACCGGCCAGCAAGATCGCCGCCGTCCCTAAGTGAAAAGTCTGCCACAGCGCCTCCGCCCCGCGCTCCGTCATCCGCTCCATAAACCACACTCCGAACTCACCCCAATCTCCACCCGCCTCTCGCACCGGGTGAGGGACAATCTCATCAGTGAAACGGTCGAGGTTTTTCATCCTCTGTTCCCAACTCACCCCAGCCCCCCACTGATCCTCCACGAGCCACCCCGCCGTAACGCCCAGCAGCAAAAAAGCCACCGAGGCACGCAGGAACCAAGAGCGCCCACGCGCCTTCCACAAGGTCGCTAGAGGCGCGATATTACCTCCCACATTCTCTGCCGATCGGCGCGCAGGGACCCCATGCGTCAGTAATGATCTGACCCGCGCACCCCACCATTCAAAAAACACCACCAAGAGTAAAAGCGCATAGAGATAAGTCCAAATCTCACGATAATGACCATCTTCATACGCCGTCTTAATCTCATAACCTAAGGTCGGGATCCCCACAAATCCGAGAACCGCAGATGAGCGAATCGCACATTCTAAACGATAAAGCGCATAAGTCGCCAAATCCGGCAACGCACGCGTGAAAACCCCCGTAATAAAAGCAACAAAGCCCCCACCACCCGCAGCACGGATCACCTCAGCCGCCGAGCTTTCACCCTCATCTAACAACTCCGAAAAAACCTTCGCTAAAGTCCCCCCATACGGCAGCGCCATCGCACAAACTGCCGCAAAAGGAGAAGTCCCAATCGCGGAGAGAAAAAGTAAGGCCCACATCAACTCATGCACCGATCTCACCGCCGTAGCCAACAAGCGCACCCCGATCCTCAGGGTCTGTAAAAACAAAGTCGGCCGTGACCACCAAGCCCGTGAGCCTAAAACCCCGCCGATCACCCCCAAGATCAGAGCGAGACTCATCGCCACCACCGCATACCGCAAAGTGAGCCACAGAGCCCGCCCCAATTTCTCAAAAAAACGACTTTCCCCACCCCGCATCTCAGGGTTTTGAAAATCAAAGGCAGGGCTCAGTGATGCGCTTAAGAACTCCCCCGCCGCAACCCGCCCACTCTCACTCGGCACCAGATCCGCCGGCCCCGCCTCCAGCACCCAGAGCCCCAGCAAGAAGAGAAAAATCCCGCCAAGAAAAAACCACCGCCTCCTCATCAGTCTAAACGATAGAGGTCCTCCAGCCCGATCTCATCCGGCCGGCCATCCATCACGATCTGCCCCTCCCGCATCCCGATCACACGATCAAAGTAACGACGAGCCAGCGAGACATCATGCAAGCTCATCACCAAGGTTTTCTCCTCCTCCCGCGCCAGACTAGTGAGCAAGCCCACCAGGCTTTTTGCCCGCTCAGGATCCACCGCACTGACCGGCTCATCCGCTAAAATGATGTGCGGATTTTGATAAAGCGCGCGCGCAATCGCCACCCGCTGCTGTTGCCCCCCTGAAAGGTGATCCACTCGACTAAAAATCTTTTCCTCAATGCCGACCCGCCGGAGCAAGGCCGCTATTTCCTCCTTCTCCCCCTTCCCCATCACGAGGAGACTTTTCAATATTCCCAGCAGCCCCTTCCGCGCAGCTCGACCACAGGCGATGTTTTGATTCACTCGCAAATTCGGCACCAGGCCCAGATCCTGCGGGACCCATGCAATGCCGGCTCGCGCCTCCTTTAGGCTCTTTCCAGAAAGTCGGCCTAGATCCTCTCCATTCAGACAAACCGCGCCATCAGAAGCACTCAGCCTGCCATTCATCAAGCCCAGAAGGCTCGATTTCCCCGCACCACTCGGCCCAATGAGGCACACTTGCTCCCCAGGCTCAATCCTCAGATCCACCGCATCCAGAGCCCTCGTCGCTCCGTATGAAAGACCCACTGATTGAAATTGCAACATCGCAAAAGAATGGCGGGATTCCTTCTCAGAATCCCGCCAATTTTAAAATGACAAGATCGCTAATCTTTTAACGCATGATGCCCACCTCTTTGGCGACCTCATAGATGCCCTCGAACTCCTCGTTCTTAGCAGGAATAAGATCATCACGATTGAAGGCCTTCAGCACATCCTTGTCAGTGCAGTCCACGAGAGTTTTCTGCAACTTATCGATGAAGCCCTCTCCATACATCTCCTCCAGTGCAGGGTGCACGGTGAGATTATAATCAGCGTAGTAAGGAGTCGTCCAGATGATGGGCGCATCTTCCGCACTAATCTCGCCAGAAGCGACCATCGAGTCATACTTCTTATAACTCAGCGCTCCGACCTGCACAGAACCACTCGCGACAGCACGCGCCGTCGCATCATGCCCGCCAGTCGCCTGGAACTGGACCGGCTGGGTAAAGAATTTTTCCGGAGCCATCCCCGTCTCCTTCATAATGAAGTAAGTCGGCATGAGGCGGCCAGAGGTCGAGCTCTTCGACCCGAAGGTGAAGGTCATATCCTTAATCGCGCTGGGGAACTCAGCAGAATTCTTGAGCCCCGTAGACTTATGAGCAATCACGTAACTCTTATACTGAGGGTCTACATCTCCCTGCGCGATGGCACGGGCACCTGGCACCGCCTTGCGAGCCTGCACCCCAGTGAGACCGCCGAACCAGACGAGGTGAACTTCCCCGTTCTTAAACCGCTCCACCGCCGCAGAATAATCAGCAGAGATAGAAAACTCCGCATCGATCCCTAACTCACTTTCGAGATAATCCTGAAGAGCCTTAAACTTCGCATCCTGATCAGAGACCTTCTCATCAGGGATCGCCGTGATCACGAGAGTCTTTCCGGAAGCGCCAGCCCCCGCATCCTTATCCTTATCTCCACAACTAGAGAGAGTAATCGCCGTAGCGGCAATCGCAACGCTGCTCAGGCAGCCCTTCATCTTTTGAGAGATCGATCGACCTCCCGAATTGAATAATTTCATTGGTATTATTGGTGTCCCGTGGCCGTCTTACTAAGCCCCGACAACCGGAGCCTTTACTCGGAATCTAAAAAGCGCAAGGCGAGAATTTTGATCCATTGAGAGAAAGACGAGAACACCTCAGCCTCATCTTTCATTGGCCTAAAATTACCACAGCGCTAAAACCTCCACCTCCGCTATCAACAAACCGCAGCTCTCAAGCCATGGACTGGAAAACCCACCTCAAAAACCGCGAAACCTCGACCCACTTTATCGTCGAAGGGCAGCTCCCCGTCTCCCGTCTCAAGGAATCCTCCTACTTCATCGAGAAAGAACTGCACATCGGGACCGATCTCACCCGAGCAGAAGCCTCCACCCTTCTCGGCTTTCACTTCCATCGCGGCCACCTCGCCATCGCCCGTAAACCAGCAAACCCCACTCTTCACGACTTCGTTAAAAGAACCGGAACCCTCGTCATCCTTCCTGAAATCGCCGACCCCGGGAACCTCGGCACCATCATCCGTAATACCGCCGCCCTCGGTGGCTGCGGCGTCATTCTCGGAAAAGGAGCCTCCCCCTATAACGCGAAGGCGATCCGTGCCTCCGCCGGCAATCTCTTCCGCCTCCCAGTCCGCCAATCACCTGACATCCTCCACGATCTCCAAGAACTCCGCAAAACCCACACCCTCATCGGCACCAGCCTCTCCCAAGATTCCCTTCCCCTCGAGCAAGTTCCGCACATCACTCAGCCCGCTCTCCTCCTAGGCCCAGAAGACTTCGGCCTCGGCCCAGAACTCGAATCCCACTGCCACCACCTCAGCCACCTCCCCATGTCAAATGCAGTGGACTCACTAAACGTCGCCTCCGCTTCAGCGATCTTCCTCCATCACCTCCAAACCAAACTTCCCTGAACTTTTCCATGACAGCAGACCCTATTTCGGCTTCTTTAAGAGGCGAAATTTAACAAAATCCAACATGTTTGAACTCTTCCAATCTGAAAAAACCGAAAAATTCCACTTCCGCCTGAAAGCAGGCAATGGCGAAATCATCATGCAGTCCCAAGGATACAAGGACCGCAAAGGCGCCGAAAACGGCATCGCCTCAGTCGCCAAAAACGGCAGTGATGAATCCAAATTCGAGAAAAAAGAAGCCGCCAATGGCAAGTTCTACTTCGTCCTAAAAGCTGGTAACGGCCAGATCATCGGCCAGTCCCAACAATACAAAACCGAGTCCGGCCGCGATAACGGCATCGCCTCGGTCGGGAAAAATTGCGGCGGCGACACCAAGGACCTTTCACTTTAACGCAGCGGCAAAGACCTCTCATCTCCTCGCCCAAGAACATCCCAAGCCTCCTCGCCTTCCCAGGCCGGAGGCTTTTTTCGTCACTTGCACCACCTCTCTCATCCGCTAATCTCCCCCAGACATGAAAAAATCAATCCTCGCTCTTTGCGCCCTCTCCTTCCTCGCTCCCGCCACCCTCTCCGCTCACTGCCAAGTCCCCTGCGGCATTTACGATGATAATAATGTCATCCAAAAAATGCACACCGACTTCGTCACAGTCGAGAAAGCCGCCAAGCAAATCATCGAGCTCTCAAAAGACCCCGCGAAAAACGCCCACCAACTCACCCGCTGGATCAATAATAAAGAATCTCACGCTCAGGCCATTCAAGAAACAGTCCTAAATTACTTCCTCGCTCAACGCCTCAAAACTGACGAGGCCGACAAAGAAACCTACCTCGCCAAGCTCACCCTCTGCCACAAAGTCATCGTCACCGCGATGAAGTGCAAGCAATCCACCGACCCCGCCCACGTCGCCACCCTCCACGACCTCCTTCACGACTTCGAGAAACACTTCGGCGAGAAAAAATAAAACAAACTTTCCCTCAAAAAAAACCTCTCCAAAAAACGCCCAATCTCAGCAAGATCGGGCGTTTTTTTTCGACACTCAAAAAACGGGCTGAGCCCCCCCATTTCACGCCCCCTTATTCAAAAACCCCAAAATTCCCTCAGCTGACTTTACTGAAATCCCCCGCAACTCCGCAATCTGCTCCGCCGTCGCCTCCTTGATCCGCGCCACCGAGCCGAATTTTTTTAGCAGCGCTTTCTTCTTCGCCTCAGACACTCCCGGGCAATCATCTAGCAGACTCTCCTTCACCCGCTTGCGCAGCAGTAATTCATTATAACGATTCGCAAATCGGTGAGCTTCATCCCGAATCCGCTGCATCAATTTTAAAGCTCCACGATCATGCGGAATCATCACCGGATCACTCTCACCCGGAAAAAAAATCTCCTCTCGCTGCTTCGCCAATCCACAGATCGGGAGGCCTCCCAACCCCAGCCGCTGCAACTCCGCAACCGATACACTCAGCTGCCCTTTTCCTCCATCCACAATCACTAAATCCGGCAGCGTGATCGGGCTCCTCCCCTCGGCAGCTAATCGCCGCAGCACCTCCACCGCGCTCTCCTGGCTCGCCTCCGCCACCTCAGGATTCGCCTCCATATTTTCCTGCAAAATACGCCCATAACGCCGCCGCACCACCTCCGCCATACTCGCAAAATCATCCTGCCCCTCCACCGTCTTAATGCGATATTGGCGGTAATTTTGATTATCTGGCAGCCCGTTCTTAAAACGCACCATCGAGGCCACAATGTGAGTCGATGAAATATTAGAAATATCAAAACACTCCATGATCTTCGGCGGCCCATCCAGCGATAACCACTCGCCCAACTCCGCCAGATCCTCCGTAGGCTGCACCATCGACGGCACCCCACGCCCCCGGGTAAATTGCCGCGTCGGACTCAACGCCCGCTCTAAATTCACAATCACATCTCGCAGGCGCGCTGCCTGCTCGAAATTTTGCGCCAACGCCGCCTTCTCCATCTCCAAGCGCAGCCCCTTAAGGCGCTCCCTCTTCCCCTTACCACTCAACAACTCGCAAGCCTGTGCAATTTGCTCCAAATACTCATCCCGCGCCACCTTCCCCACACACGGCGCCATGCAATTCCGAATGATGTCAGCATTACAATGCTTATAATCCAGCTCCCCAGGATTACGCGGCCGGCAATGCCGCAGCCCGAATTCCTTATTCAACCACGTCACCGTCGCTCGGACCGCACCTGAATGCGCGAAAGGGCCAAAATACCGCGCCCCATCCGCCTTCTTGAGCCTCGTCGTCTGAAACTTCGGCCATGGATCATCCAAGTTCACCTTCACCAAGAGAAACCTCTTATCATCCCGAAAACTCACATTATATCGCGGCCGATACTGCTTAATAAGCTTCCCCTCCAAGAGAAGAGCCTCCTGCTCATTACGCACCTCATGCACCTCAAAATCACAAATCGAATCAATCAAAGCCCGCGTCTTACGGTCCGCTCGCTTCTTCCCAGAGGGCATGAAGTATGAGCTCAAGCGCTTTCGCAAATCGCGCGCCTTCCCCACATAAATGATCGAACCCAGACGATCCTTATGCAGATACACCCCCGGCTGATGAGAGACCTCAGACAGGCGAGCACGGAGGGCAGGAAGTTCAGACATTCTTGGAAGAAAGATTACAGAAAACCCGTAATCCAACCGTCCTAAGGAAGCAACCAGCCATTTTCACACCTCCTCCCCACACTTGCACCTTAAAAATCTCCCGCTAGACTTCCGCCATTACCACTCCATGAAGACCTGCTTTCTGCTCGCGCTCATCATCGCGCTCACCCCTTCCCTTGCCCTCGCTCAGGCCCAAGGACTCACTGACGTGGCCGATGTCGCCAAAGACATCACCATCGTCGACATCCTAAAAAAAGGGGGATACGTCATGGGAGCGCTCGTCGTCCTCTCCATCTTCACCCTCATCCTCGTCCTCCTCTACTTCCTCACCCTCCGGCGTAGCACTGTCGTCACCAATAAGTTCATGAACGCCTCTGAAGCCATGATCCGCAAGCGGGACTACCTCGGCCTCATCGCATACTGCCACCGCCGGAATGAATCCGTAGCCCGCGTCACCCAAAAAACCCTCGACTTCCTCACAAAAAACCCCAGCGCCAGCCAGCCAGAGATCCGTGAAGTCGCCGAGTCAGAAGGCAATCGCCAAGCCGGCATCCTCTCCCAGCGCATTTCATACCTCGCCGATATCGGCGGCATCGCCCCCATGGTCGGCCTCCTCGGAACCGTCATCGGAATGATCAAATCCTTCATGGAAATCGCCAATGGTAATATTGAAGGAGCCAAGCAGCTAGAACTTGCCCAAGGAGTCTGGGAGGCCCTCATCACCACCGCCGCTGGCCTCGTCATCTCCATCATCGCCATGACCTTCTACTCCTACTTCCGCGGCCGCGTCCAGAGCCACACCGCAGAGCTAGAAGCCGCCTCCACCCACATCCTCGCCCTCGTCGGATCACAACTCCCGCAAAATAACGGCACCGCCGCCACCGCAATGAGCCAGCCCCTCCAAGAAGACTACCCCATGCACGACGCCCGCTAAGCGCCTCATCCCGCCGAAACATCCCCGCCGAAACATCCCCGCCAAACCCTCTCCCTCTTCCACCACCATGCGCATCCGCGATAACAGTCCACCTCCCGCCGAGTTCCAACTCGCACCCATGATTGATATCGTCTTCCTCCTCCTCATCTTCTTCCTCGTCACCTACCAAATCACCGAGCAAGAAAAAGACACCCGCGTCTCAGTCCCCACCTCCAGCGAGGGATCACAAGAGGCCCGCGTCGCCAACGAAATCGTCGTCAACCTCACCGCCGATGGAGAAATCACCATCAGCGGCGAAATCTATACAAAGGACGAACTCCGCCAAAAACTCGAACGCATCGTCGAAGCCTCAAACCTCGCCAACACCGGCGGCGGAGATCAACAACCCGTCCGCATCCGTGCTGATGGCGATGGACAAAACCAACAACTCTTCGAAGTCATGGATGAAATTACCAAAGCCGGCATCTGGAACATCCGCTTCGCCAAACGCTCCCCGAAATAAGCCCTCAGCCCCCCCTCCCCTCCATGACCCTCCGAGCTCTCATCCCCATCCTCCTCTGGATCCTCTCGAGCGCCCTCCCCTTCTCCGCAAGCGCTCAAGAACCTCATCCCCAAGCCCAGGGCCCAGCTCAAACAGAAACTGAAAGCAATCCCGCCCAGCCCGCCAAAGAAAAAGCCGCCCCCCTCACCGTCAACCCCGCTCGCGACCTCTTCGACTTCGCCACCCTTAACTACAACAGCGCCAGCCAAGAAAAGGACCCCAAAAAACGCGAACGCGCCTACCGCAGCGCCGCCAAAAGCTTTGACAAATTAATTCGTAAATTCCCGCGCGATCCCAAAGCACTCGAAAGCTGGTATTTCCTCGCCCTCTGCTACCGCGAAGTCGGCGAAACAGAAGCCTCACGAGCCTGCTTTGAAGCCGTCGCCACCAACTGGAACACCGGCAAATTTGTCGAAGCCTCCGCCCTCTTCCTCGCCTCCGATGACTACCAGGCCGAAAAATGGAAATCCGCCGCCAAATGGTTCAAAATCGTCGCCAAAACAACCCAAGACAACAAAGTAAAACACGAGGCCCTCTACCGCATCTTCCTCTGCTATCACAAGCTCAACGACAAGCCCAACATCCTCCTCGCCCTCCGTGCCGTCATCTTCGCCGGTGATTCCCCCTTCGAAGAAAAAGCCCGCCTCGCCATCTCCCGCCTCTATCAAAACACCCAAAGCCCCCAGCAAGCTTACGATAACTACATCCTCCTCACCGACTCCAAAAACGATGAAATCCGCGCCGAGGCCACCCTCCAAGCCGCCCTCACCGCCCAAGTTTTAGGCAAAAAAGACCTCACCAAAACCTGGTTCAAAAAAGCCCTCAGCGAGAAAAACCTCAAAGAACAACACGGCAACACCCAGCTCGCCCTCATGGGACTCCACTACGAAGATCAAGAATGGGCCGCAGTCATCAGCACCTTCCAAATGGGCCGCTTTGAACTCCCCAAAGAAGCACAACTTCAAAGCCTCATCATGGCCGCAAAATCATACGAGGCCCTTGGAAAAAAAGACCAAGTCCTAAAACTCTACGAACAAATCTCGCAACTCTCACCCGGCTCAGCCAGCAGCTACCAAGCCGCCTACCGCATCCTCATTCGCGATCACCAAAACCAAGCCCCCAACTTCCCCCAAAGTGCCGAAGCCTTCCTCCAAAACTACGCCGCCGCCCACCCCAAAGACCCTAAAATCCACTCAGCCCGCCTCCTCCTAGCCGAGCACTACTACCGCGCTAAAAAACACGCCCGCGCCATCACACACTACCGCGACCTAGACCTCACCCTGATCGATCCCTCAAACATCCTCGGAGTCCGCTACCACGTCGCCAAATCTCAGCTCGCGCTCAAAAACGAAAAAGGCGCCCTCGCCGCCATCTCCGCCTTCCTCAGCCAATTCCCCACCAGCAAGCAAGCCACCCAGCTCCGCCTTGAACGTGCCGAACTCCTCACCTCACTTGGCCGAGATCACGAGGCCCTCGAAGACTACCAAAAAGTCCTCAAAGCCAGCAACGACCCCTCCCTAAAACGCACCATACTCCTCCGCCTCTCCGCCATCTACAAAGAAAAAAAAGACTGGGAAAACTTCACCGCCATGCAGGAGAAAATCCTCCTCCTTCCCAAGCTCGATCAAAAGACCGCAGCCACCGCCAACTTCTGGCTCGGCTGGAATGAATTCCGCCTTAAGAAATCCGCCAGCGCCGAGCCCTACCTCCGCAAAGCCCGGCAGCTCGACCCGAAAAATTTCACCCCAAAAGTCGGCCCCCTCCTCGTCCGCGCCGCCTACCAAGCCGAAGACACCACCCTCCTCGAACAAGAAATCAAACTACTCCGCGCCTCCTCAAAATCCACCAAGCTTCCCTCCGCCATCCTCCGCTGGCTCGGCGCCACCCTCTCCAAGGCCGGAGAACACCCGCGCGCCTGGCCCTTCCTCCATGAAGGCCTCGCCGACACCAGCTCCCCCGCCTCCCCCCTCATCTGGAAACTCTACACCCAAAGCGCGCTCGAAACCGCTCACTTCAAAGAAGCCCTCCGCGGGGCCGGTGCCATCCTCACTCTTGAAAAAAACGCCTACCGCAAAGCAGAAGCTCTCTTCCTCAAAGCCCAAGCCCAACTAGGACTCCAGCAATTTAACGAAGCCCGCCAAGCCACCTCCGATGCCCTAGACCTCCGCCCCCAAGGCGAGCTCGACGTCCGCCTCCGCCTCTTCGCCGGAGACATCGACATGGCCCAAGCAAAACCCGGTGACGCCATCAAGCACTACACCATCGTCCAAAGCCTCTACGCCAAAACCGAAGCCGATAAAAAAGAAGCCCTCGATAAAGTCATCAGCGCCCTAAAAGCAATCGGCACCCCAGAAGCGCTCAAGCAGCTCAAAAAATACCAGTAGTCCAGCCAGCCGAGTGAGAGGGACTTCACCTCCCCCCACTCCCGCTCTCCCTACTCCCACTCAATGCTCGCCGGAGGCTTCGTCGAAATATCGTAAAGGACCCGGTTGATGCCGCTCACCTGATTTAAAATATCCTGACTCGCTTCACGGAGGAGCTGAGCAGGCAGCTCGACCCACTCCGCAGTCATAGCATCTTCTGAAACGACAGCGCGGAGATTAGTGGCCCATTCATAGCTTCTCTCATCACCCTTCACACCCACCGTCTTCACTGGAATGAGGCCTGCATAAGCTTGCCAGACCTTGTCATACCAACCGAATTCCTTAAGTTTGCCAATGAAGATGGCATCGCAATCACGGATGATGTCCAGCCGCTCCCGGTCGACCGCTCCAGGGCAGCGCACCGCCAAGCCCGGCCCAGGAAAGGGATGACGCCCCAGAATCTCAGGCTGGATCCCTAGCGCAGTTCCGAGTTCTCGGACCTCGTCTTTAAAGAGCTCCGCAAGCGGCTCCAGCACCTTCCCCTCCGCTTGCAGTTCAAGAATCTTAGGGACGCGGTTGTGGTGAGTTTTGATGACTGAGGCTTTTGACTTCGCATTAGAAGCACTCTCGATGACATCCGGGTAGAGGGTCCCTTGAGCCAACATCTCCGCATCGCCCACCGTATCCCAAAAGACTTTGATAAAGAGATTCCCAATGATTTTACGCTTTTCCTCAGGGTCCTCTTTACCAGCAAGCGCATCTAGGAACTCATCAGCCGCATCAATCGTCTCAATCTCCACGCCCATCTTCTGAAAATTGGCCTGCACGAGCTGTGATTCATCCTTCCGCAGAAGGCCATTATCCACAAAAATGGCTCGGACATTGACGCCAGCTTCTTGGAGAAGTACGGCGAGAACCGTACTATCGACTCCCCCGCTCACCCCACAGACCACTTGCTTATCCCCCACCCTCTCGCGGATCCCCTCGATCATCTCGCGCTTGAAGTCATCGATATGGAAGGCCTGCAAGCCCTCGGCGAGATCAAGAAAGTTCTTAAGAATGGCCAGCCCCTCATGAGAGTGAGTGACCTCAGGGTGGAATTGAATCCCGTAAAACCCGCCGGGCCAGCTAAGGCTCACGGGAGTGCCATGTTGATTCGTGGCGATGACTTTCGCTTCACGATGGAGGTCCTGCACCGTATCCGAGTGTGACATCCAGACTTGGGACTCCGCAGAGATTCCTTGGTAGAGGTCCTGATCGCAGGTGGGCTTTAGCGCAGCGGGACCATACTCGCGCTTATCACTCGCCTTAACTGAACCGCCGAACTTGATGTTAAGGAGCTGCATGCCGTAGCAAACGCCGAGGACAGGCACCCTGAATGATTGGAGCTTTTCAAAATCAATATCTGGAGCGTCAGGGTCGCTCGTGCTCTTTGGCCCGCCCGAGAGGATAATGGCGGCAGGTTGACCGATTTCTGAAAGGTCATCTGGCGAGTAAAGCTTCGCGAAATAACCCAGCTCGCGAACTCGCCGAACGATCAACTGGGTGTACTGGGAGCCGAAGTCGAGGACAGCGACATGTTGGATCTCTTGCATCGTAGACATCTTTTAAAAAAGCTTAAGTGGCGGGTTGATAATTCGTAGGCTCTTCCGTGATGGTCACATCATGAGCGTGGCTTTCTCGAAGCCCCCCTGCCGTGATCCGGACGAATTCTGCTTTTTCACGCAGCTCGGCCAGATCGCGCGCACCCACGTATCCCATTCCAGATTTCAAACCGCCAATGAGCTGGAAGACAACATCCGCCAAGGGACCCTTGTAAGGAACGCGGCCTTCCACCCCCTCCGCGACGAGTTTCCCGCTGGAGTTTTGTCCGTATCGGTCGCCCGCGCCCTTCCGCATCGCCCCGATGGAGCCCATGCCCCGATAAGTCTTAAAGCGGCGGCCTTGCGAATGCACGGTTTGGCCAGGACTCTCTCGAGTGCCAGCTAAAAGAGAGCCCAGCATGACAAGGTCAGCTCCGGCGGCGAGCGCCTTCGTAATGTCACCCGAGTAACGGATTCCGCCATCCGCAATGACACGCACACCCATCTCGTGGGCCGCATCTGAAACATTTTGCACGGCCGTGAATTGTGGCATCCCGACTCCAGAAATGACGCGAGTGGTGCAAATCGACCCAGGCCCCACACCCACCTTCAGGCAGCTGGCCCCCGCTTTAATGAGATCCCGCGCACCTTGAGCCGTCACCACATTCCCGGCGACTACGGGAACATCACCAAGATTACGAAGAGTCTCAATAACTTCCATGACACGAGTGGTGTGGCCAGTCGCGGCGTCAATAAATAAGGCATCTGCTCCCGCATCAATCAGCGCCTTAGCACGCTCCAGGAATTCTGGCCCCGGGCCCACGGCTGCTCCACAACGGAGCTGTCCATTCGGGTCCTTCGCAGCGCTGGTGAAGGTGATTCTTTTTTCAATATCAGCCCCCGTGATGAGGCCGGTGAGTTTCCCGTCACGATCGATGAGGGGTAATTTCTCAATGCGGTTTTTATAGAGAATCTCCCGTGCGGTGCGCTGATCCATATCCGCAGGCGCAGTGTGCAGACGCTCGATGGGAGTCATAACATCTTCAACTAAGGCATCCTCGCTGGGAATATGACGTAAATCTCGCCCAGTGACCATTCCCTCAAGGCGGCCACTCTCATCAACCACCGGAAAGCCAGAGAAGCCCTCGCGCGCCATGATCTCACGGACCTGAGCCACCGTGAACTTCCGCCGAACGGTGAGCGGCTCCTGAATGACGGCATTTTCGGAACGCTTCACCTTGGCCACCATCGAGGCCTGCTCATCGATCGGGCAGGCTCGGTGAATCACCGCTAAGCCACCTTCCCGCGCCAGCGCGATCGCCAGTTCAGTTTCTGAAACAGTATCCATCGCGGCTGAAACCACGGGGAGATTGAGAGGAATCCCCTCACAGAGTTCCGTGCTCACGTCAGATTCCGAAGGGAGCAATTCGCTCAAACCGGGCGTCAGAAGGACGTCATCAAAAGAAAGGGCCAAAGAAGGTTCCGCCATAGACGAATCAAGGGAATTCGCGGACCGAAAGCAAGCGTGATTCCTAATTGAGCTAAAAAAACGCCGTAAGGATCCCGTTTCAGCGCGAAGTGCCCAGTTAAGAACGCCCCATCAAGCGATGGGCGCCCCATCATGGGCGCTTCAGAGGAAGTTTGCGCGGCAGCTTCTTCTATTTATGCCGTGCGGCCTTGCTATTTTTTAGGGTCTTTTTTGGCGGCCTTCGCAGCTTTTTTAACGGCTTTCTTAGCCACTTTCTTACTCGCTTTCTTGGCCACCTTCTGAGCTGGGGCCACCTTCTTAGTCGCAACCTCCTTCACGGCAGCCTGCTTCATGGCTGGTGGTGGTGGTGGGACCTCGTCATCATCAGCTCCTCCGTGACTTAAGATGAACTGGAGATCATCCATGCCAAGGTTACTCGCGAAGCCTTCATCCCCTAAAATATTGGTGACAAGGGCCGTCTTCTGGTGCTGCAAGATACGGATTTTTTCTTCCACCGAATCACGCGTGAGGAGACGGTAAGCAATGACCTTATTCTTCTGACCAATTCGGTGCGTCCGGTCGATCGCTTGGTTCTCAACGGCGGGGTTCCACCATGGATCGTAAAGGATCACATAAGAGGCGGAGGTCAGGTTCAGACCTGCACCACCTGCCTTGAGGGAGAGGAGGAAGACTGAGGCGTCTTTGGTGGTTTGGAATTTTTCAATTTCCCCTTTCCGGTCTTTGGTCTGACCGGTGAGATAGTTAAAGGGGCGGCTCTCCATCTCCAGACGAGTCTTGATGATATCGAGCATGGAAACGAACTGGGAGAAGACGAGGACCTTGTGGCCTTCCTCACGGAGTTGATCCAGCAAGTAGAAGAGGGCATTCATCTTCGCGCTTTCTTCCTTCAGCCACTTCGGATCAATCAGACCAGGGTGACAACAGATCTGGCGCAGACGCATGAGGCCTTGGAGGATGGCGAAGCTGTTCTTCTTCACCGCCTCGTCGGAGTCTAGGCCGAGCAGCGCCTCCTGAATCCGCTTGAGCTCCACCTTGTAGAGTTCTTCTTGGATCCCCTCCATCCCTGCGAAGACTTCTTCCTCGGTCCGAGGCGGGAGATCTTTCGCAACCTGTCCCTTAGTCCGGCGGAGGAGGAAGGGGCGTAAGCGGGCCGCAAGGCGGTTCTGGCTGCTGGGGTCCTTTCGCTTGTCAAAGCGGCGCTTAAAGTAAGCCCGCGTTCCAAGCACTCCAGGCATGGCGAAGGCCATGAGTGACCACATATCCATGAGGCGGTTCTCAATCGGCGTTCCAGTCAGGACGAGGCGATTCTCAGCATCCAGCTCGCGAGCGCACTTCGCGGCCTTCGAGTCTGGGTTCTTGATCTGCTGTCCCTCATCGAGAATGACAGTGAGCCAGCGAACCTTATTGAGCTGATCTCCACAGACTCGGAGCTGAGCGTAGTTGAGCACCAAAATATCGAGGACATTGTTCACTTCATCAAGGTCAAGATCATCTCTCGTGCGCAGCACTTTCACCTTAAGCTCAGGAGCGAATTTTCCAGCCTCCGTTGCCCAAACATCGAGGACCGATTTCGGGCAAACCACGAGTGCCGGCCCGAGTTTTTTCTTAGCAGTCTTCTGAGATTCTTTCACAGACTCACGCAGCCACAAAAGATAAGTGATGCTCTGAATGGTTTTACCCAGACCCATGTCATCAGCGAGGATACCGCCGAAGCCATTGGTAGCGAGGTAGGCAAGGAATTGATAACCCTCTACCTGGTAGGGACGAAGGGTTGCATTCAGCTCCTTGGGAACCTCAGGGCTGACATCGATCTTAATGTCACGCGCCCGATCTTTGATCTTCTTCCAAGCCTTGGAGTCAAAGACTTCCGCCGCCTTAGGATCAGCCAGCTGCATGGCGTGCATTCGGTGGGTTTCTCCAGAAAGATCAAAGGGGTCCAACCCGAGACGAGTCACAGCATCGCGCTGCTCTGGATCCAGCTTAATTTCTAGACGCATCCACGAGCCGTCTTCCATGCGGACATAGCCACCACGCGCCGCCACGAGCTGGCGGATTTGCGCCTTCGAAAGATTCACGCCCTCGACATCGATCACCACGCGTAGATCGAACCAATCGATCTCTTGGTTTACGACCTCGAAACGGATCGCAGCCGTCACAGGATC
Source organism: uncultured Verrucomicrobiales bacterium (assembly GCA_937944055.1). Lineage (GTDB taxonomy): Bacteria > Verrucomicrobiota > Verrucomicrobiia > Verrucomicrobiales > Akkermansiaceae > SW10. The sequence goes on from CALDZJ010000106.1 coordinate 24,957, forward strand.
GCTCAAAATCGTCTTGAGCTTCGCTTCGATGTCCAACTCGCAAGGTTCAGGCATTTTTTCAATCCACTCAGCAAATTTCTCCGGAAACTGCTTGGTGATGCGGCCTTTAAAAGCCTCTAATTTCTCATCATAAGTCAGTCCCATTTCAAGGAGGATTTCTGGAATGGGATAGAGCTTCTCACGCGCAAATCGCAGGAGAGCCTTCCCTTTCACCGGCTCTTGCTTAATTAGATCCCAGCCCGCTTTGATGAGCTTCTCTTCGCGGCGGCCCTTCGCCTCTAAAGCCTTCACATCGACCACTAAATGCTCGGTTTCAGCAGCGGTGAGGCCTTGCTCCACCCACATCTTCAGGTGCGGGAAGAGATCCAGATCCGTCACGCGGCGCTTCATCGACGGCGGCAGGCTGGATCCTACTTTACGGAGGAATTCCACTCCTTCTAAAGAATCAATCACGACCTTAGGAATAGAGTAGCGAGGCATAATCTCGGTGTCTTCCAACCAGCGCGGAGGCCCGGGGAAAACCGTCTCATCTGATTGATAGAGCTCCGTGCGGCCCGGCAAAAGACGGACCGAGTGCGAGACATTTTCCCCACTTGAGGTCACAAGCTGTAAACCGAATGAGCCCGGATCAGTCGGATCATCATCACAAATCCAGCTAAGTGGTTCCTTGACGACTTTAAAGGGATTTTCATCCAAGTTCACCATGTAGCCAATCAGCTCCTTTTGGTGGAAGAGGAGGTTCATAAAACGGCAAGCCGTCTCATCTTCTAAATCGAGGTAAAGCTCCCCAGTCTTCTCGCTATATCTAAGGAAATGCTCCCAGAGGATTTGGCTCGCAGCATCCATACGGAGGGCAGATGCCTCATAAAGCTTTAAAATACGCTCCACTTCTCCCTTTTCACGTAGGGACACCCATTCCTCATCGCCCTCTTCCTTCGCCTCCACCCGAGCCTCATTAATGGTCGAAATCAAGCGGAACTCGATCTTATGAGGAATCTCTTGAGGGGGGCGCTCATTCACACTCTCGATGCGATCATACCAAGCAGAGACCTCTCTCTCCTGCTCCCAATCACGCATCCGTCGCTGCACGCTCTCCAGATCCGTAATGGCATCCATGAACTCCGGGTAACGGAGATTCTTCTTATCGAAGGCATATCCAAGATAGTTCCAGAACTCGATAATATCCCCCGGCGGCACAGGCCAGAGTTCCAGCGGCTCGTAACTCGCGATCTCCCAACGAGGATTCAAGCGCACCATATCATGATCATGAATCTCTCCCTCGATGACATATCGTCGATAACGCTTCTCCACTCGGAAAACAAAATCCGCCTCCTTATCATCAAGCTCGCGATCGATCTTCTCCTCGATCAAATCAACAATCGGCGTGTCATCAAACTCATTTGGCGATTCCGGGAGATCTTCCCCGCGGTGCAGTCTCTCCAACATCGCCGCGAACATCACGGCCCCAGCCGTCTCCTCATCCTCAGTAGAGCAACTCCCAAACCAACGATTCCCCTGCAAGCGTAGCGTAGTCCGGTGCACACTTCCCTTATCTTCCACCCGCCCCTGAATAAAGAGATGGTTTCCAAAAATTTGCGTAACCGCGCCCTCTTCTTGTAAATGCTCACCACGCTTTCTGGCCCCTTCAGGGAAACTATTCAGAAAATTTAAGGTCGCCCGGTCAGGGTTCAGAGCTGTCATGTTACTTGCCATCGTGTCAGAATATCAATGCGTGAATAGCCGTCGGAGATCCCATAAACAATTCATGGAACAAGAATAGCGACGGTGAGGAGTCCATAATAAGGGCAAGATTTGAATTCATGCAACATAAAGCGTCTCTGATTCTCAGGAGCCTGTTGCACTCAGCCAAATAACGCGAAAGGAAGCTTACGAACAAGAACCCTGAAGAGCGCCCTTCCCAGAGGAATGAGCAAATGCCCCGCCTCAGTGAAAGCGACTCATCACCCCTTCATCACATAGAATCCCCCACCTTCTCCGGAAAGCGACCGAGGAATCCGCCTCTTTTTTCGCCCCATCGCCTCCTGGTATCGCGAAGCCACTCCTTTCACAAAGTCCTCACTCCCCATTGCCACTCCGCTCG
>CALDZJ010000107.1 GCA_937944055.1 uncultured Verrucomicrobiales bacterium
CTTTCGGGCATTCGACGCGACCGTTGGTCCCGTTGCGGATGGGCATACCTACTACACCGCACAAGTTGAGTTTCAAAATACTCTGGCCGGAACAATATCAGATAGCGCGTTCCCATTTCCAACTGACAACAATAACACCTACAATCTCACTGATTCAGGAAGCCAAGTGACAAGTGGCGAGACAACATCAACGCCTCAGACAGGCCAAGGCAACCGAAATTTCACATATCCTGAAACCACAAACGGCCAGCCAGAACGCGGGAAGTTTTTCAGGATGGATATCCAAACCAATATCGTAGCTCCTGGACGTAGCTTTGAAGCCTATATGACAGGCTTTCCAACACTGACTGGAGACCAAGCCCTCCGCACAGCCGATCCAGACGGGGATAAAATGACCAACGAAGCAGAATGGGCATTTGGCACTGATCCGACCAATGAAAATAGTAATCGGGAACTCCACAGCCTTGTCATCCAAGTCGCTCAAGCAAGCGAAACACCTGAGGACAAAAAGATCGAAGTCACCCCTCTCTACACCGACGGATCAAGAAATTACCAATTACTCTTCAGCAATGATCTTGGCGAAAACAATGTCTTCGCACCATCCGGCGACATTTCGTTCTTCTCTGCCGCAGAAACGATAGAGCCGGGAATCAGTCGAGGAGAAGCTACTCACTCAAATGCTCCAACCAAAGGCTTCTACAAGCTGGAGGCTACCGTGAATCAGCCCGAATAATTAAAATTGCTACCCGATTTTGCTACCCACTCAGAAAAATCATTGAATTATAAATAAAAAAAGGGCACACACAACGATTCGAAATCGAGTGATGCGCAAGTATCCGTGGGTTCGAATCCCACACCCTCCGCCATCAGCCCAAGTTAGCTTGCTATCCCGCTAACCTGCTATCCCGCTAACCCGCTAACCTGCTTGCTCAATCGCTTGGGCTGATAGCCTTCGCACAGACCTTGCGATCGGTCTCGAGCTTGCTCCCTCCAAAAATCATCGCCTCGTGACGGAGACGGAGACGAAGAAGAACACTGGAACACCGGAACAGTCCCGATCGGGTCAATGGCAACCCATAGAATGACTATTCTGCGGCTACAATCTCGTCAATCTCCGGCTCACCCTGACAAGTAGCTCAGCCTGGGATCCCGCACGGCGCTTCATTCAAAATTCCCAATTCGTGATTTCAAATTTCAAATTCTTCGCCACCCTCCCGTCATGTCCAAGTTTTCAGGAAAACGTGTCGTCGTCACTGGAGCGGGCCGAGGGATCGGACTCGCCATCGCTCACGCCTTTGCCCGTGAAGGAGCAAAGCTTGCCATCATCTCGCGTAATCCCACCTCCTGCGGGGCCGCCGCTAAGGAGATCAATGCCGCTTACCCTGAGGCCGCTCGCTTTTACGCCCTCGATGTCGCGGATTTCGATTCCGTGCAGGAAGTTGGCAAGACCATTGTCGGCGACCTCGGCGGGGTGGACATCCTCGTGAACAACGCAGGAGTGACCCGTGATGGGCTCATCATGCGGATGAAGTCAGAGGACTGGGACAGCGTGCTCGATACGAATCTTAAGGGCGCTTTCAACCTCGTAAAAGCCCTGCAACGCCCTTTGATGAAAGGCACGGACCCGCGCATCATTAACATCTCTTCAGTCATCGGCCTCATCGGAAATGCGGGCCAAGCCAACTATGCCGCTTCAAAAGCGGGCCTCATTGGCCTCACTAAGTCGATCGCTCGCGAGCTGGCAGGACGCAAAGTCACCTGCAATGCCATCGCTCCCGGCTTCATTAGCACCGATATGACGGATGAACTCTCGGAGGAGCTCAAAGAGGGCATCATCGCTAAAGTCCCCCTCTCCGACTTCGGACAAGTGGAGGATATTGCCAATGCCACCCTCTTCCTTGCCGGACCAGAAGCCCGCTACATCACGGGGCAGGTGCTGGCCGTCGATGGTGGCATGACGATGTGAAAATTCACCGAACTTAGAGCTGCCCATCTAGCAAGGCTCGGAGCTCATTTTGGAAGCTCATTAAATCCGCTTCAGTCGGCTGGTAGCCTGCTTGATCGGGATCGACCGATGGACGCCCTTGCTCATCGATCATCCATCGTCCCTTCATGCCATCGCTGAAGGCCACGGTCCCGCTCACCATCGCTCCGGGGCGGGCCACTTGATCGAGAGTCGCGCTGACCTGCGCGGCGGGCGGACTGGCTAGAGTGGCATCCGGCGATAAGGGCGAGGGAGCAGCGGCCGGAGGAGGAGAGCTGAGGTCCGCATTCAGATCAGCATTCAGATCAGACTCGGGAGATTTTTCTGGCTCGGCAGCCTCTTCCACATGGAATTCTAAGGCGAGGTCAAGCGAAAGGAAGCGAGTGTCCATGTAAGTGACCTTGAAGCCGAAATCCTCATTAAGGCGCCTCTGCACATCAGCCATCTGGCCCCCTTCAGCCACCCAAGATTTAATTTCCTCAATCTGCTCGGCACTCAAATCGCTCACGCTCAACATGAGCGAGAACTAATGGCAGAGAGGCCAAAACAAAAGCTCCATTTATGCCGGATGCCAGTTCTTAACGAAGGCCAGCATTTCTTCCTCTTGCTCCTCGATCGACTTCACAAGCGCGAGCTGCGCCCGGCAACGGTCAAGATTATGCCCCTCTCGCTGGGTTTTAAAATAAACATCCCCCTCTAAATAATCAGTCAGAAAACGCATTGCGGTTTCTAAAGTGATGAGCTTTGCCGAGAATGGCAAAAGCTCGATCTCTAGCGGGCTTAAAAAATCATGGGTCGCTTCGAGGTACCCCTGCACGATGGCCTCAAACATGCTCATCCGCATCTCCACCAGAGAGAGCTCCCTCTCATCCTCCCCCACCGGACTGGTGGCACAACGGACCAGATCCCCGAAGTCATATAAGCCGAGGCCCGGCATCACGGTATCTAGATCAATCACGCAAACCGCTTGATCCGTCTCCTGATCAATCATGACATTATTCAGCTTGGTGTCATTATGGGTCACGCGTTCTTTCAAGCGGCCCGCTTTCAGGTGAGCCAAAAGCAGCCCCATCAGGTCTGCGCGCTCCTCAATAAATTCCAGCTCCTCCTTCGCCGCAGCGGCCCGCGCGTGGGAGTCCTTTTCAAGCACTTCGCGAAGCCTCCGATAGCGAGCGGGAGTGTCATGGAAATCCGGAATGGTCACCGCCAGATGCTCCGCGGGAAGATCACTCACGAGCTCTTGAAAAGCCCCAAATGCCTTCGCCGCCTCATAAGCTTGGCGTGTATTTTCAACCACATCATAGGTGCGGCAGCCTTCAATAAAGTTATAGCAGCGCCAAATGCCGCCAGCGGGTCCCGTCACGCAGCTCGCACCATCGTGGCCAGGGTAAAGCTTGAGAACTTGTCCGGAAAATTGAGGATCCTCGCGATAGATTTTCTCACGGATGTGCTCTGTCACCCGTTCAATGTTTTGCATCACGGCCTGTGGATCCGTGAAAACATGTTCATTAATCCGCTGCAGAATATAACGGGAGACCTCCCCCTTCTCATCTTGGTAAGAGGCGAGGTAAGTTGTATTAATATAGCCGCTCTCGATCTCTCGCCCATCCACGAAACGGCCCTCGATCGCGAAGCACGTTCCGATTTTAGCGATCCTACGAGCAAGGTCAGTCATGACGAGGTCTCTTGGTAGTTGAGTTCATCTAGCAATTCAAGCCATGATGCAGTCTCAGACTCGGGCGAAAAAAGAGGCAAGCGCGCGCTGGCCTGAGCAACCCAGTCTTGAAGTTGGAATCTACGATCCCGAGCCACTTGAATCGCTTCATCCAATTTTCCCTCCTCAAAATATCCCGCATAGTCTTCTCCGAGCAGGCCGACATTCCCCTCGATCCGGCTCGCTAAGATCGGCACGCCCATCGTCATGGCCTCCACAATAGCGTTCGCCCCACCTTCGAGAATCGAGCTATTCACAGTGAGGGCACTTTTGGCACAAAGAGCCAAGGCCTCCTCCCTTGCTAAGCCACCAAACCAACGGTAGCGAGAGTCCCGAGCGACCCACTCACGCCCACGCTCCCGCGATTCAGGATCAAGCGCCTCGCCGATTTGCCAGACTTCCAAATCGCTCCACTCGGGGTGCTTCGCGATGGCCTCGATGGTGAGGAAGGGGCGTTTCACCGCGCGGGGATGCCCCAGCACGGAGATCGCAAAACAGGAGGAAGATGAGGAGGATTCAGAGCTTGCAGAAAGCTCCCTCTTCTCAGGGAGAGCGCTCATAATCGGGTCCAAACTCGCCGGAATGACGCGGACTTTCTCGCGCAAGCTCTCGGCAAAACGTCGGACCGCAGCCTCTTGCACCACCACGATGCGATCCGCCATTTCTAGCGCCCGCTCGCCCACCTCAGAGCCAGCCGGCAGGCTCTCGTATAAGTCCGTTCCCGTGATTAAGATCACGACCTTCCCTCGCGGGAATTTTTTACGAAATTCAAAAACCGCCGGAGCCCCCTTCACGGCATGCAGAGCAATCAAAACATCCGCGTCCTCCCCATCGAAGAGATGACTCGCCCGCGCCGCATGACCCGCCGCACGGAGGAGAGCAACGATCCGCTCGGTAGTCACAGTGTTCCCCTTCAGCTCACTGAGCGGATAGGGAGATGCCACACAGAGTTTCATGATGGCAAAACCTCATAGCCCTCGCGGCCATCCTTCACGACCCAGCCTTTCTCAGCCAACTCATCACGATAACGATCAGAAGCCGCCCAATCCTGCGACTGCCGCGCCTCCCAGCGCAGCCTCGCAAGCTCTGCAATCTCCGCCGGAACGTCACAGCTCTCTGGCTCCGGTAAAACGAGCCCCAAAGAAGCCAAGACCGTGAAAAAACCGCGCCAATCTGCCTCGCTCGTGGCGCTTTTTAAGTTCCCAAAAAGCTCGCCGAGCGCTCCGGCTGTATTGAGGTCTACCTTCAATTTTCCGATCGCATTAGCGAAGCAACCTAGATCACCTCCCTTGGCGAGTTCGCGGTAGCTCGGTGCTTTTTGACCCGCCGCTGCCCGAGCTAATTTCCCCAAAGCCTCCCGCGCGGCGTGCAGTGATTCCATGGTAAAGTTAAGCTGCTTCCGGTAGTTCGAGCCAATCAAAACGTAGCGCACCTCCATCGCACTCCATCCCTCGTTTGCGAGATCCGAAAGGGTGTAGAGCGTCCCGCTAGACTTTGCCATTTTCCTCCCATTCACCAAAAGGTGAGCGGAGTGAAACCAGTGCCGAGCGAATTCTCCACCACAAGCACACTTCGACTGAGCGAGCTCATTTTCATGATGCGGAAAGATCAAATCCTCTCCCCCACTATGAAGATCAAAGCTCTCTCCGAGGTATTTTAAAATCATCGCTGAACATTCAAGGTGCCAGCCCGGACGGCCCTGCCCCCAAGGACTCTCCCAATAATTCTCGCCATCTTCCTCACGCCGGCTTTTCCAGAGTACAAAATCCGCCGCATGATCCTTGTCATACTCATCGGAAGTCGAGCGCTCACTCTGACTGTGACCTAGATCCAACTCCCGCGTTTCCAGCCGAGACAATTTCCCATACTCAGCGAAGGAGGAGATTTTAAAATACACCGAGCCATCATCCGAGGCATAGGCATGACCTTTGGCGAGAAGCTCCGTGATCATGGAAATCTGCTCCGGAACATGCTCCACCGCACTCGGCTCAATGTGCGGCTTTAGGCAATTTAGACTCTCACAATCAGCATGAAATTTATCCCGCCACTCCGCCGTGAAGTCTGCCAGAGTCCGCCCAGCTGCCACCGAATCACGAATCGTCTTATCATCGACATCCGTGATGTTGCGAACGTGTTTCGTCTTCACCCCCCCCTGCTCCAGAACCCGACGCAAGACATCCTGCATCACGAAGGTCCGAAAATTCCCAATATGCGCTGGCCCGTAAACCGTGGGACCGCAGCAATAAAATCGAAACGATTTCCCATCAATCGGCTCGAGCGAAACAAGCCCACGCGTCAGTGTGTCAAACAACCTCACACGGAGAGCATTACCAAGCCCAAGGCTGGGGGCAAGCCTTCCGATTCCCCCTTCTCTTTCTCTTTCTCTTTCTCTTTCTCTTTCTCTTTCAACGCCTCATTTGACTGGGCGGCGAGAAAGCTCCTCCTGCTTTCAAAAAAAGAGGACACCGACTCCTCGGCTCCTCAATTTACGCGTCCTTTGGACGAGGCCCCGGAATCGCCTCGCAGGCCTCTCTCCAATTTTCAAAATTCCAACGATTCGGAAAACCGCTGCATTGGTAGGGCTTCACCTCTTGGAGACGACAATCGATCCCATCTAGCATGATACACTCGGTGCTTCCCTCCTTATCAATTAGCGAAAGCCCCTGCCGATTATCACGCAGCCGCGTGTAATTCCGGACAAACTCGTAGAGGGGGATTTTTAGAAACTCCGCAATCTTCTCAACTTCACCTTCAGCGAGAACGACATCGCCCTCCCACTGACAACACTTCGTACAACGCTGGCATTGATACCAGACATCTTCTTGCTCCGCAGCCATCCTCACAAATCTTAGCGCCCACCCATTCGGCGGCGATAAACGTCCACCACTCTCACAAAATTGGCCCACTTCGCGCCGGGCCGACCATTGTTTAAAAGGAAGTGCGGGCAGTTCTTATTCGGTGGTTTCTTACCATGGCGCGGCCATTTGTAATGAGGCACCACACGCGAGGCTGGGAGATCATATTTCACACAGAGCCATGCCGCGAGCTTAGCTGTCCGCTCTAAGGTCGCACTGCGGCTATTTCCGGGATGCTCACACATCTCGATACCAATACTGTAGCGATTGCCAGGCCCATCATAATCAGCATGATTGCCCTGCTCGTTCGTAGGTAAGTGCTGGACGGCGCGAAACTCATCAGTGGTGTAGTGCCAAGAAAGCCGACCGAGCGCCCCTCTCTTCAAGGCAAGAGCATGCCGATTCGCATCCGCTCCGCGGCTCCAGTTCTGCGTCGAATGAATCGTGATATAGCGCGGATTCATACTCTTACGAGAGCGCCCCCGAGCCCCATACGAAAGATAGTCACGGCGCACATTCACTTCACGATACACGGAGGAAGGGCTCTGCCCCACCTGTCCCTGCGGGGTATAAGGCGCGGCTTGGCGGATTCCTGAAGAACGATTAAGCGAGGCCGTCGAGTAACCCGCCGAGGTCTGAGGACTGCCGTATTCCTGATTCCAAGATCCCGCGCGATCCTGAACCCCCGCATAAGGATTATCACTACCGTAAGGAATATACTTCCGCGTGACCGCCACCACGGGCGGATCTGCCGAACACGCCACAAATATCCCGACCCCTAAACCGGCCAAGGCAAACCACAGTGATCCTCTTCGCATAAGGATCATTTTATAACATCGGAATCGAGCTGAGGAAAGCCCCCATTTTGTTTTGGGCGCATTTTGTTAAGAAAACTAAGAGAGATATTCACAAGTTATTCACGCTGTGAGCAAGCTGTGTATAACTCTTATTTTCTAAGTAAGAATCGAGGCTCCACTCTATGAACAGAATGAGCGAGAACGGTTTATTCACATTAGAAATCACGGCCCAATCGTTCAGAGCGGCCATCCTTCCAGCTCTTTTCACTCTCTCATCTTGGACCATTTCTTAAGCCTGAGATTTCTCAGAAAAATCCGCAAACAGCGCCGAATCCGCTTCTTCATAAGATTCGTGAAGCTAAAAAAAGGCTGCTTTGAAAAAAAATCAAAGCAGCCTTTTGAGATTAAAAAAACCTTTCGCTTTGGTCCTCGTCCTAATTTAGTCGAGATCCGAGAGGTAGCGCTCAGCCTCGATGGCCGCGGCACAACCTTGGCCAGCCGCAGTGATCGCTTGGCGATAAACATGATCAGCAACATCTCCCGCTGCGTAAAGACCGGCGGTCTTCGTCCCCGTTCCGCGTGGATTTTGCTCGATGTAACCATTTTCATCGAGATCGACGAGATCACCGACAAATTGCGAGTTTGGAACATGACCGATCGCAACGAAGACACACTTGAGCTCCAGCTCAGATTTGTCATTCGTCTTGTAGTTCTCCAGAGTGACAGCGCGAACCTCACCCTCATCATCAGTAAGATATTCTGTGATTCCGGAGTCCCAAATCACCTCCACCTTATCATTCGCCAGCACGCGGTCCGCCATGATCTTAGAAGCGCGGAGCTCATCGCGACGGTGAATGAGGTAAACTTTAGAAGCGAAGCGGGTCAGGAAATTAGCCTCTTCACAAGCGGAGTCCCCTCCACCAACCACGGCAACGGGGACATCACGGTAAAATGCGCCATCACAAGTCGCACAGGAAGTGACGCCATGACCGATCAGCTTCTTCTCATTCTCCAAGCCGAGGTAGCGCGGAGCTGCTCCGGTGGCAATGATCACGGTCTTCGACTGGATCGTCTCATCATCTGTCTTAAGCGTGAAGGTTCCATCGTCATTCTTCGTAATTTCGAGCACTTTCTTATACTCGACGCGGGCTCCGAATTTTTCGGCCTGCTTCTGCATCTGCCCCATCAGCTCTGGTCCCATGACTCCTTCAGGGAAGCCTGGGAAATTTTCCACCTCCGTAGTGGTCGTGAGTTGCCCTCCGAGTTGCGTTCCAGAGAGAACTAGAGGATTGAGATTTGCGCGTCCGGTATAAATTGCGGCAGTCCATCCGGCACAGCCGGTTCCGATAATAACAACGTTTTCCATAGTTAATGATTGAGAGTTCATAGAAGGGGTTTCATTCCCAGAAAGATTCGCCCTTATGCCGGAGCGCCAACCACTTCAGGCGGCAAAGTGCCGTCATCATCCTTAGTTTTCCCTTCACCTTGGTCAGGTTCTCTTTCTTTTTTAAGATCATCAGGAATTTCGGGCGGTTCCGGCGGCTTGGGTGGATCCTTCATTTCCCCGTGTTCAATGAGGTCCTTGATATGCTGGGCATCAAGAGTCTCATATTCCAGGAGGGCTTCAGAAATCGTATCTAACAGAGTTCTATTTTCAAGGAGAAGTCGCTCCGCTTCTTGATAAGCGTGATCGATGAGGGCCTTTATCTCTTGGTCAATCTTCTCAGCAGTATCCTCTGAGTAAGCTTTGGCTCCCGGTCCCATCATACCCTGCCCCATGGAATCTCCATCGCCATACTCCACCATTCCGAGGTCCTCACTCATGCCCCATTCACAGACCATCTTGCGGGCCATATTGGTCGCCATGCGGATGTCACCCATCGCCCCGTTCGTCACATCGCCGAATTTAATATCCTCTGCAACGCGGCCGCCCATAAGGACGATGAGCTGGGAGAGGAGCTCATTCTTCCGGTAGTTAAATTTATCCTCACTGGGGAGGAACATCGTCGATCCGAGAGATGGCCCACGCGGGATGATCGTAACCTTGTGCAAGGGGTCAGTGTGATCGAGGAGTTCATTCAAGATGGCATGACCGGCCTCATGATAGGCGGTGTTCTTCTTCTCTTTATCCGAGAGAGCGAGACTACGGCGTTCACGCCCCCAGCGGACTTTATCACGGGCCTCCTCCATCTCTGCGATGGTGACTGATTTCAAGCCCTTACGAGCTGCTAGAAGAGCAGATTCATTAATTAAATTCGCCAATTCCGCGCCGGAGAAGCCGGGAGTTCCCCGTGCAATCACGCCCAAATCAGTCCCTGCGGCGAGCTTGATTTTTTTGACATGGACTCCCAAGATTTGTTCGCGGCCATTGACATCAGGAAGTGCCACTGTGACTTGTCGATCAAAGCGCCCTGGACGCAAAAGAGCGGGATCCAGAACGTCTGGTCGGTTCGTCGCCGCGATAATAATGACCCCTTCTTGCGTATCAAATCCATCCATCTCTACGAGGAGGGCATTGAGAGTCTGTTCACGTTCGTCATGACCTCCACCCATGCCTTGCCCTCGGTGACGACCCACCGCATCAATCTCATCAATAAAAACAAGACAGGGCGCGTTCTTCTTACCCTGCTCGAACATATCACGAACGCGGCTCGCACCGACTCCCACGAACATTTCGACAAAGTCAGAGCCACTAATTGAAAAGAAGGGAACCTCCGCTTCCCCAGCAATTGCGCGGGCGAGAAGGGTCTTGCCAGTTCCCGGAGGGCCGACCATCAGGACGCCCTTTGGGATGGAGGCCCCTAGCGCCTGGAACTTACGCGGGTCTCGGAGAAAGTCGACAATCTCAAAGAGCTCTTCCTTGGCCTCTTGGATCCCCGCGACGTCCTTGAAGGTCACCTTGTGCTGATCCATCGTAAGGAGCTTAGCCTTTGATTTACCAAAACTCATTGCTCCCCGACCGGCGGACTTCATTTGATGGCGAAAAAGAAAGAAGATGAGAACGATCAGCAGCAGGATGGGCAAGAGACTCATCATGACCTTGCCGAAGGTGTTATCCTCATTACGTGTGGAGATATTCGATTTGATGAGGGCCTCCAGATCATTGCGCATGATCATGCCATTAAGCTTCACGACAAAGGGGGTGAGCTTTTTTGATTTCTCCATCTCATTAAGCTCAGTCGCGGAGAATGGCTGCGGGTCACCCTTCGTCGCGAAGATGACGGCCTCCCCAGAACCAGGCTGGCGGTAGATCTCAAATTGCACATCTTTCCCTAAGACGAGGCGATTTTCTGCCAAGAGTGATTTGAGCTGAGCGAAGGGAATCTCCTGAGCATTCGCCGCGCTAGCGGGGGCTTTATCCACCCAAGAAAGGCGCTCCCCAAAGGTCTGGTTCAACTCTTGGCTAATGCTATCAATATCGACCTGAATCGAGGACTTCACCGGGCTCTGTTGCTCCCAAGACTTCACCAACGTTCCCTCTGCCGCGTAGAGGCCTAGGACCTCGGCACGGGCCTCGCCGCTGAATGTGACCAGCTCTAGCTTGCCACCTTTGAAGTCATCAGAAGCAGTTTGGAGCACACGCCCCTCCATAAGAGCCTCACGAAATTCAGGAAGGGTGAGGTTTTTTCGATCGCCAGGACCTGCCGTCTTGTAAGCGACGAAGATGACCGCAAAGGCAATCGTGAAAAGAATGATCACCTTCCAGTTAAACCCGTTTTCAGGCGGATTTTGCGATGGTTTTTGCGATCGGGGAGACTCGGGTGGCTGTTGCTCAGACATAATGAAAGCCGGTAGCTCGGGGCTCTTTTCGCCGGCACGGGACGCTAACCTAAGAAATCGGAATGGGAATGCCTTTTTTCTGAGATTTATGGGATTCGGATCGATTCACCGCGCAAAAAAAACCCGCTGGGCAGAAGCCAAGCGGGTTTGGTAAAGTGGGACAGGAGCTGAAATTACGACTGATCAGCGGCCTCGTCAGTGGAAGCATCAGCTTTTGGCTCTTCAGATTTCGGAGCGGTTTCCTTCTTGGCAGCTTTCTTAGCAGCCTTTTTGGCAACTTTCTTAGCAGCTTTTTTCGCCGCTTTTTTTGCAGCCTTTTTGGCTGGTTTCTCAGCCTTTGCTGGCTTGGTGGCCTTATTCGCAGCGCCTGCCTTGAGGCGGTCACTCTTGCGCTTAAGGTAGAGTTTTCTGCGGCGGCGCTTTTGACGTGTTTTAAGATTTTGACCCATAGGATTAAGTTCGAGAAAGGAGTTAGGCGGCTTCAGCGGGATGATCAAGCGAAAAGGCACGCCATGTCTTGATCTCCTCCCTTCCCTACCCTTTCCTCTGGCCATGCCTGGCCTGATCATCAAACCCCGCTCAAGAATTTTCCACGGTCACGAATGGGTATACTCATCCGAGATTCAAAAGACTTTCGGCAGCCCAGAGCCGGGGGATTTGGTCAGCTTGAAAGACTTCAAGGACCGCCCGCTAGGGGTAGCCATTTATAATCCCAACTCTCAAATTGTCGCTCGTCGGATCTCACGCCGAAAGCAAAAACTTGATGAGGAATTTTTCACGCGCCGACTCACTCAAGCTATCGCCTATCGCGACTCCTTGCCAATCGAGCAGGGCCTACGGCGGCTCGTCTGGAGTGAATCGGATGGACTGCCGGGCATCATTGTCGACCAATACGGCGAGCACCTTGTCCTCCAGACGACGACCCTCGCCATGGACCTGCGCAAAGACCTGATTGCCTCCTGCTTAGTCGCTCTACTTTCGCCAGAATCGATCACCCTAAGAAATGATTCCTCCATGCGAAAACCGGAAGGACTCGAAGAGGAAATCCGCATGATCTACGGGGAGCAGCCGCAACCATTTACGGTCAGTCATCATGGGTCCATTTTTGAAATCGATCCCGCGAATGGCCAAAAAACTGGCCTATACCTCGACATCATGGAGAGTTACGACCGCATTGCAAAATTAGCCTCAGGGAAAAAAATCCTCGATGTTTTTTGTAACCAAGGCGGTTTCAGTCTCGCCTGCGGTCTGGCCGGAGCGGAATCGATCACTGCCGTTGACATCTCAGAAGACGCCACCGCTGCAAGCTTACGAAACGCCGAGCTCAGCGGAGTGAAGCTCAATACCATCACCGCAAACGCCTTCAGCTTCCTCCGTCAGCATGATGAAAAGTACGACCTTATCATTCTCGATCCACCCTCATTCACTCGAAACAAGAAAACGGTGAAAGACGCGATGCGCGGATATAAGGAAATTCACCTCCGCGCCCTTTCCATGCTGAATCCTAGCGGAATTCTTGCCACCTTCTGCTGCTCACATCACGCCAACCGGGAGCTGTTTCTCGAAAGCGTGAAAGAAGCGGCAGTCGATGGAAAACGGACCTTGCGCATGATCGATAGCCATAGCCAACGGCTAGATCACCCAATCATTGCCACCATGCCCGAAACGGAGTATCTGAAAGGGTTCACCTTTCAACTAGCCCCGAACCGATGATGAAACGCCTTTTTCTACTCATTCTCATCCTCCTTGTTCCGATCGGCGGCTATCTTTGGTATCGGCAAAGTCCAGAGCAACAAGTGAAGTCGACGGTCGATCGTTTTCTGGAAAACATCGAACATCGTAAAATATCGACCCGCCGAAAAGCCGACGTTCACGAAGCCCTAACGAAAGTCCTCGCTCCAAAAGTCCGCTTCCAAGGTGAATCTCCCATCCCGAATGATGAACTCACGATCGACGACATCATCCTGAAAATCGACCAGCTCCATCTGCTCTCCAACTTTTTTGAGATCAATGAAATTGAGCAGCGCATTCAAATCATCGCAAATAAAGCCCAAGTTTATCGAACGATCGACGTTCGTGCTGCCGTCGGCATTGGTAAAAATCAATACAAAGCGGAAGAAACTTGGGAACTTATTATTGATCTCGAAAAAGAACATGATTGGCGCATCACTGGAGTCCGAGGAACTAAACCTTAGGGCCTAGGGCCGTGGGCCGTGGGCCGTGGGCCAGCGAAAAGAAAGACCACCCCAAGCAAAACCACGCGAGAAGTAAACCCCGCCGGCTCGAACTTCAACTCCCCGTCACTCCAACTTCTTAAACCTCCGCAGAGAAAACAGCCCCTCCCCAGAAAGTGGCAAGCCGCGCAGCCTAGCACCTTTCTTCTCTCCGCCCTCTCCGCCCTCTCCGTTCTCTCCAAACCACTCCCACTTCCTCGCCAAAGCCCCCTCCACAAAATTTCGTGACCCCAAGATCAAGCCCTCACTAAAATACCTCACCCGACAACGCAGTAATTCCGCTCGCGACAAATCCTCCCCAGTCGCCAACTTCCGCAAAGCCTCCTTCCGGTCAAAGCCCCCCTTCGACGCAGCCCCCTTCGACGCAGCCCCTTCATCAGAAGCAGCCTCTCCTGTCTCCACCCCTTCTTTCTCC
>CALDZJ010000108.1 GCA_937944055.1 uncultured Verrucomicrobiales bacterium
CTCTTCATGTTTTCCATGACTGGCATCGTGCTCGCTTCGAACTTCATCATGATGTTCATCTTCTGGGAGCTTGTCGGACTCAGCTCCTACCTCCTCATCGGACACTGGTATGACAAAGACTCCGCAGCCGATGCCGCCAAGAAGGCCTTCCTCACCAACCGCATCGGCGACTTCGGCTTCATGATCGGCATCCTCATGCTCTGGGGAATTGCTGGGACTTTCACTTTCGATGGACTCGCCGCCGGACTCGCCGCCAGCTCTGGCTACTCCGTCACTATTCTCGGAATTGCGGTTCTCTGCATCTTCGCGGGAGCGATGGGTAAATCAGCACAAGCTCCCCTTCACGTCTGGCTTCCAGATGCTATGGAAGGCCCCACTCCTGTTTCCGCTCTCATTCACGCCGCTACCATGGTGGCGGCAGGAGTCTTCATGATGGCTCGTTTTTACACGAGCATCGGCACGGAAGTGATCGACGCCCTTTGGGGAGTCCATACTATCGCTTGGATCGGAGCGATCACTTCTCTCCTCGCCGCTCTCATGGCGACTCAGCAGGACGACATCAAAAAAATTCTCGCTTACTCCACTCTCTCACAACTTGGCTACATGGTCATGGCAGTCGGACTTCTCAAGCCGGAAGCCGGGATGTTCCACCTCTACACCCACGCCTGGTTCAAGGCCCTCCTTTTCCTCGGATCTGGAGCGGTTATCTACGCCTGCCACCACGAGCAGAACATTTGGAAAATGGGCGGTCTCAAAAAGACGATGCCCATCACTTTCATCACCTTCGGAATCGGAACTCTTGCCCTCTGCGGCTTCCCTTTCATCACTTCGGGATTCTGGTCCAAAGAGCAAATCCTTGAATCTGCTGTCGTTGAGGAAGCTTGGGGATTGTTCGCTATCGCCGCCATCGTGGCATGTCTGACCACCTTCTACATGTTCCGCCTCTTCTTCATCGCTTTCCTTGGCAAGAGCAGAAGTGACAATGCCGACCACGCAAAGGAAGTCGGGCCCTTGATGTTTGTTCCGCTTATCATTCTTGCCGTCCTTGCGATCATATCAGGATTCTCTCCGGTTGCAGGAAGCATCGCCCCATCTTTTAAAGCGATGGGCCTTCACATGGGACCAGCCCTCATTGCCTCACTCCTCGCGGTCGTCATTGGCTTCGCCCTCGCCTTCAAACTCTACTTTAAGGCAGACGAAGACCCACTCGCTGACAACAAGATCGCCAAGGTCTTCCGTAACAAGTTCTACATCGATGAAGCCTACGCCAAGGTCGTCAACTACGGACAAGACACCGTGGCCGCCTTCGTTCACTTCTTTGATGAACTCGTGATTGGTGGCCTGATCGTCGGTGGATTCTCCCGCGCCGCAGGTGGCATTGGTCGCATCTTTGGCCGTCTCCAATCTGGTAACCTTCAAGGCTACGCCACCCTCTTCGGGATCGGGGTCCTTCTCGTCATTTACATCACGGTTTTCGTTTCATGAGCATCATCCTCATTCTCATTCCTATTCTCGCTGCCATCGCCATCCTCATCGGAGGCAAGGCCAAGCCCATTGCGCTCGGAGCTGCGACTCTGAATCTCATCCTTGGCTTAGGCTCCGCCTTCTCCTTCGACCACTCGGTCTGGGGGCTTACCCTTCAAGTTCTAAGCGAGCCGAACATCCATCTCTCGCTGGGCTTTTACGATGGCATGAGCATGATCATGGTCGCCCTCAGCGTCCTCGTCCTCTTCGCCGCCGTGATGTCCGGGAAATGTCCCGAAGGACGTGAAAAACTCTGGTATCCCTCCATCCTCCTCATCGCGGCAGGAGGCATCGGAGCCTTTCTTTCGAGAGATCTTTTCTTCTTCTACGCCTTCCACGAGCTCGCCCTCATCCCGACTTTTCTCATGATTGGCATGCTGGGTTCAGGCGAACGAAAGGAAGCCGCTTGGAAAATCACAATCTATCTCGCCCTCGGCTCCATCATCCTCCTCGCCGGACTCATCTGGCTCGTCGCCGCCAGCGGAGCTGAGACTTGGCTCTTCGAAGACCTTCTCGCCTCAACCATCGATCCTTCAGCTCAAAAAGGAATCGCCGCTCTCCTCATCGTGGGCTTTGGCGTCCTCATCTCTCTCTTCCCATTCCACTCCTGGGCTGCTCCCGCTTACGCTTCAGCCCCCGCTCCCGTTGCAATGCTCCACGCGGGGGTTCTCAAGAAATTCGGCCTCTACGGTCTCATCCGACTTTACCCCATGGTCAGCGATGGAATGCAAGCTTGGCTCGGAGTCCTCATCGTTCTCCTTCTTTGTAATATCCTCTGGATCGGCTACGTCACCATCAACCAGAAGCGTCTCGATATGATGCTCGGTAACTCCTCGGTGATGCACATGGGTTACATCTTCCTCGCCTTCGCCGCCTTGATCGAAGCAGGGAGCTTTGCGGCCAACCCCCTCGCGAAACCGGCTGCCGTCCTCCTCATGTTTGCGCACGGAGTCAGCATCGCTCTCCTCTTCATGCTCACCGACACCATCCGCCGCAAGACTGGCACGGTGGAACTCGCTGAACTCGGTGGACTTGCCAAAGCCGCTCCCCGTCTCGCCTTCCTCTTCGGACTCGGCGCGATGGCTTCGATCGGCCTTCCCGGACTGGCCAACTTCTCGGGCGAAGTCCTCGTCTTCCTCTCCGGCTTCCACGCTTACGAAGGTGGTGGCCTTGGCCCCGTCCAGATTGCGACCGTTCTCGCCCTCTGGGGTGTCGTCATCAGTGCCGTCTACATGCTCCGCGCCTTCCGCCAAACCTTCCACGGCCCTGCGGTCTCGCACACCGATAGCAATCACCTAAAGGACTTCGGCCCCTTCTGCCAAATCCCAGCCGCGGTTCTCGCTGTCGCGCTTCTCATCGTCGGCCTCTTTCCCAATAGCCTTCTCAATCTTCTTAAATCACCCGAAGCCCCCGCTCCGACCGAGCAGGCTGCCGAGTAAGTTTCTTTTATTTTTCCGAACCCATGTCCGCATACTGGTTAGAAATCATCGTCCTCCTCGGAGGATTAGTCCTCCTTCTCGTCGAGGCCTTCCTCGCTCCAAAGCAAAAGCACATGATCGCAAGTTCTGCGATCTTTGTCCTCGTCCTAACCTTGATCTGCCTCTTTCTCGTGCAGCCCTTCAATGTCGACAACAAGGAAATGACTCGCTTCTACGCTTGGGATCCCAGTGCAAAGTTCTTCAAAGGCTTCACGATCGTAGCGACCATTCTTACGATGCTTCTGGCCCTCGACTACCGCCGCATTCTTTCCAAATTCACCGCCAACCCTGACTCAGAAGACGGCACCGGAGAATACTACTGCCTCTTCCTCTTTGCCTGCGCGGGCATGATGTGGATGGCTTCTGCCAAAGACCTCGTCTCCCTTTTCGTGTCCCTCGAACTCACAACGATCACCTCCTACATCCTCGTCGGCTTCATGCGCCGCAATGTGGGTTCGCTCGAAGCTGGGGTCAAATTCCTCATCCTCGGGGCTCTCTCGACCGGCTTCCTCGTCTACGGCATTTCTTGGATCTATGGCGCCACCGGAACAACCGATCTCGCCCTCATCGGAGAGCAAATCACAAAAGAGAATTCCACCTACCTCCTCTTCGGCCTCGCTCTCATTCTCATCTCGCTCGCTTTCAAGGTGGGCGCAGTTCCGATGCACCTTTGGATTCCCGACGTTTACCAAGGCGCGCCCACTCCCACGACGGCTTTCCTTTCGATTGCCTCAAAGGCCTCCGGCTTCGTGATCGCGATCCGCGTCATCGAGCCCTTCATCACGGATGAACTCATCGGCTCCAAGGTCGTCACCATCCTTGCCGTCCTCGCCGGAGCCACCCTCCTGCTCGGAAACCTCGCCGCCATTCCGCAGACTAACTTCAAGCGTCTCCTCGCTTATTCCTCAATTGCCAATGCCGGCTTCATCCTGCTTCCGCTTGCCGCGTGGGATGCGGGAAATGATCTCACCTCGAAAGAAGTCATCGCTTTCTACCTCGCGATTTACCTCATCATGACCTTTGCGGCCTTCTTCATCCTCACCGTCATTCATCGCAATACCGGCTCTGATGAAATCTCCGCCTTCGAGGGCCTCGGCGACCGCCATCCTGCCCTCGCCTTCATGACCGCCGTTATTATTGGCGCCCTCGCTGGGCTTCCACTCACTGCCGGATTTTGGGGCAAGTTCCTCGCCTTCAAAATGGCGGTAAGCGGAGGCCTCTGGATCCCCGTGATCCTCGGCTTTATTGGAGTCGCTGCTGGCTTCTACTACTACTTCCAGATCATCCGCGCGATGTATTGGCGCAACTCACTGGAGGATGCTCCGCTCAAGATTCGCCCACTTTCCTTCTGGGTGATCGTGGTTCTCACCTCTCTCGTTGGCATCCTCGGCCTCTGGCCACAGCCGATTTACTGGCTCATCGGAGCCTAAGGTTCTTTTTCAAAATCCCCCAATTTCCCGCTCTGTCCACAAAGCGGAGTTTTGGGCTACTTTTCATCATCACAGCCTCGGGATCACTCCGCAATTTCGGCTACCGGAAGATTAATGACTTCCTCACGGTAAGTCTCAGCAAGCGGAGTGCTGAGGTAACGTTCAGTTGAAGAACATCCAATCGTTACGATTCGTTTTCCTTTGAACTCTGGGCGCGCGGCGACCTTGAGCGCTGAGGCGACATTTGCTCCGGTCGAAATTCCGGCTGGGAGACCCTCGAGCTGAGCCAGTTTCTGAGCCATCTCAAAAGCTTCCTCGTTACTCACCGTCATTGCTTCATCAATGATTGCAGTGTTTAAATTTCCGGGAATGAAGCCCGCACCGATCCCCTGAATTTTATGCGGCCCAGGTGAACCACCGCTAATCACGGGACTATTCTCAGGCTCCACCGCGAAGACTTTAAACTCTGGATTCCGTTCTTTTAAAATCTCGCCCACCCCAGTGATGGTCCCTCCGGTTCCGACTCCGGCTACGATAGCGTCGATCTTCCCCTCCGTATCACGCCAGATTTCCTCGGCTGTCGTTTCCCGATGAATTTGTGGATTTGCAGGATTATCGAACTGGCTGGGACCGAAAGAGTTTTCAGTCTCGGCAAGGATCTGCTTGGCCTTCGCAATCGCTCCTCCCATTCCACGCGGCCCTGGTGTGAGGACGATCTGCGCTCCGAGGCTCCGGAGAAGAATACGCCGCTCCACCGACATCGTTTCCGGCATTGTCAGAACACATTGGTATCCTTTCGCACGGGCCACGAAGGCGAGTGCAATCCCGGTATTTCCGGAGGTGGCCTCCACGATGGTGCCACCGGGCTTTATTTTTCCATCTCTTTCCGCAGCCTCGATCATGGCCTTGCCAATGCGATCTTTCACGCTGAAGAGAGGATTAAAAAATTCGGCTTTTACGAGAATCTCGCAGTCGAGCCCCTCTGTGACTTTATTCAACTTAATAAGAGGGGTTTGGCCGACGGTATCGACGATATTTGAAGCAATGCTCATAATGTGAATTCTATTTGGCTTAAATCTGGAAGTCATTTTGACCATACTCCTCATGGAGTCCACACTCATATTTCTGCCCTTTAAAGCGGGTGCTTTCCGGGCTTTCGCCCTCGCGAGGCTTCCGGGTGGAATGCCAATCCCCCATCGTCACGTATCCTTCTTTTTGAAGCGGATGTAGTGGTAATTCATTCTCGTGAAAGTAGAGGTCTAGTTGTGCATCGTCCCAGTCCAAGATCGGATAGGCCTTCATCGTAGAGCTTTGTTTCTCGGCAAATGAGCGGACCGCTCTACTATCAGACTGGCTCCGGCGCAGTCCACTCGCCCACACAGTCCCACCCATTTCCCGGAGCGCTCGGTTCATCGGTTCCACCTTATTGAGGAGAGCATATTGCTTCCGCCCCTCGGCTCCTTCTTCCCACAATTTCCCAAACAGAGCCTCCTGCCGAGCTGCGGAAATCGATGGATTAAAAATCCGAATATCGAGACCCCAATGATCGATAATGCGCTGGGCAAATTTGTAGGTTTCGGGAAAGCAGTATCCCGTATCAATAAAGATCACGGGGATCTGTGGGGTGTGTTCCCGAATGAGATGCAACATCGCGGAGGCTTGTAGTCCAAAACTCGTACTTGCGACCAGCCGCCCCTGATAGATCTCCTCTAGCTGGAGAAGGCGCTCATGAGCTTTGAGTGGCTCAAGAAGAAGGGATAGCTCCTCGGCACTCGGCTCAGCGGTGCTTTTCCCCTGCGTTTTTCTAACTGATTGCTTCATGAGGATGGGCTCTCTTTGTGAATCTCACTTCCATGAGCCACCTCATGAATGATTCCTTTCCGAATCACAAAATCTCCGAATCGCTCGTGCTCATTGCGCTCCGTAGCGTATTGGCTAAGCACGGGACGCAGTAATTCTGCGATCTCTTCACCCTTGACGCTCCGCTTCCAAATTCCGGCAATCCGATTCCCAACAAAGCCACCTCCCAAGTGGATATTATACTTCCCGGGGGCTCTACCAACAAAGGCGATCTCCGCAATGTAAGGGCGGCTGCAACCATTCGGGCAACCCGTCATCCTCACGGTAATGGCATCTTGAGCTAAGCCAACTTCGTCTAAAATTTCCTCAATCTCGCTGATCAAGCTTGGCAAGTAACGCTCACTTTCAGCAAGCGATAGCCCACAGGTGGGAAGAGCCACACAGGCCATCGAATTCAGCCTCATTGCGGAGCGATTTTGCTTCGCGGCGATCCCGTATTCCTCCATGAGCGCATCGATCCCTGCTTTATGAGCAGCCTCGACTCCCGCGATGATGATGTTTTGATTACTACTCAGACGCATGTCGCCTTTGTGAATCTTAGCGATCTCTCGGAGCCCCGTGCGGAGTTGATAGCCTTCCGAGTCGATGATCCGTCCATTCTCAATGAAAATCGTAAGCTGACTTTTTCCATCTTCAGTTTCAGTCCAACCGTAGGTGTCCCCGTTACTCTCAAAATGGAAATCACGTGCTGCTGCGATTTCATAGCCGAGCCGTCTTTCAATCTCGCCCTTGAACCACTCGAGGCCCCGGTCATCGATCGTGTATTTCAAGCGCGCATGCTTCCGGTCACTACGATCCCCAAAATCTCGCTGAATCTTGACGACTTCCTCGGCCACCTCGACCACTTTCCCAGCCGGAATAAAGCCGAGCAGATCAGCGATGCGGGGAAACGTCTTTTCCTGACCATGATGCATGCCCATGCCGCCGCCTACGGTGACATTGAAGCCGACGAGCTTCCCGCCCTCTTCAATCGCTATGAAACCGAGGCACTGGGAGTAGATGTCCACATCGTTACTTGGAGGGATCGCCATGCAAATTTTGAATTTCCGAGGGAGATAAGTTTTCCCGTAGATAGGCTCGCTTTCCTCTTCACTGCTTTCCACCTTCTCACCATCCAGCCATATCTCGTGGTAGGCTGCAGTGGAGGGAGTGAGGTGACTGCTGAGCTCCTGCGCGATTTGAAGGGTCTGGGCATGGATCGCCGAGAGGGCAGGATTGGGATGGCACATCACATTTCGGTTCACGTCTCCGCACGCCGCAATCGTATCCATCGCGCACGCGTTAATTTCCTGAATCGTTTGTTTGAGATCTTTTTTTATGATCCCGTGGAGCTGGTAGGCTTGACGAGTGGTGAGCTTGAAATTCTCATTCCCATAAGCGCTCGCCATCCGATCCATTTCGAGCCACTGCGCGGTCGTGGAAACCCCACCGGGAACTCGCACTCGGATCATAAAGCTGAAGGCCTTTTCTAGTTTCGCGCGCTTCCGTTCAATACGCACGTCACGGTCATCTTGCTGGTAAGTTCCATGAAACTTCAGGAGCTGTTCATCAGTTTTAGAAACAGCCCCGCTGGACTCATCCGCTAGGCCTTCCATGATGGTTCCACGAAGGTAATCACTCTCGATTTTAATGGACTCGTTTTTAGACAGTTTGGTGTCAGACATTTTGTTTTTGTTTTTTTGTGAGTGAGAGTGGCTCGATTCCACTCATCACGATTTCATTTTGGGCAGCATGCAGCAAAATTCCTTATCCCCGATGGGGTTGGTTAAGGGGAAAGCTCAGCTTTCGAGACCCTTAACCCTTGCTCATACACGCTCCCATAGCGCTCATAGCGCCCGCTCCGAGTCTCAACGACATCGCACTTGCCTTCTTTGCAGAAAGCAATCGTCTGTTGAGTAAGTCGTCGGAAATGTTCATTTAAACCGCTTGGATGAGTGATAACATTTATCATACAACTTTTGAAGTCAAGAACGATTCGCGCCATTTCTTGCCTTGATGATTTTTTCCTTTTCTAAGCGCGCTTTGATCCAGACTTGAATGCTCGGTCTTCCGCCCCTAAGAGTCTTGCCCTTATGTGGAAGGGCCGATTTTCAAAAGCAACTGCCGATCTCGTTCAACAATATGGAGAATCGATCTCGTATGATTGGCGCCTCTACCCTCACGATGTCGCCGGCTCCATCGCGCATGCTCGGGCGCAAGTCACGGCGGGGATTCTCAGCGAAGATGAATTTCGGCAGATTGAAGCTGGCCTGCGAGAAGTGGAACAAGAGATTGCCTCAGGGGACTTCGAGTTCTCAATCGAGGAAGAGGACATCCACATGAATATCGAGTCCGCCCTTACCAAGAAGATCGGCGCGGTGGGCGGCAAGCTTCACACAGCCCGCTCACGGAATGACCAAGTGGCGACCGATACCCGCCTTTATTGCCGGGCCGCAATCGATGAGCTCCTTAGCCTCCTCCATGAACTTCAAGAAGCCCTTCTTAATCGGGCCGAGCGCTATGCTGCCACCATCCTTCCCGGCTATACCCATCTCCAACGTGGGCAGCCCGTGACGGTAGGTCATCACCTCCTCGCCTATGTCGAGATGCTGGCGCGTGATAAAGAACGCCTTCATGACGCCCGCAAGCGTGTCAACGTTTCCCCACTTGGTTCAGGAGCACTCGCCGGATCGACAATCAATCTCGACCGCGAGGCGATCGCTAAGGAACTCGGCTTCGATTCGGTCACAAGCAACTCGATGGATGCCATCTCAGACCGTGATTACATTGCGGAGCTGCTCTTCGACTTCGCCTTGATCGGGGCTCATCTCTCCCGCTTATCTGAGGACCTCATCCTCTGGTGCTCGAGCGAGTTCGGCTTTGCCACTCTCTCGGACGCACACACCACCGGATCCTCTCTCATGCCGCAAAAAAAGAACCCAGACGTTTGTGAGATCACTCGCGGGAAAACGGGACGTCTTTATGGAAATCTCACTGCAATTCTCACTGCGATCAAAGGTCTCCCGCTCACTTACAATCGCGATTTACAGGAGGACAAGGAGCCCCTCTTCGACTCGATCGATACCCTCACGCTCGCACTCAAGGTAAATGCCGAGATGATCACCGTGATGGAGATTAACGAAGAGACCTGTCACGCCGCTGCCTCAGATCCATTGCTTCTCGCCACTGACCTCGCCGATTGGTTAGTGCAGCAAGGCATCCCCTTTCGCTCTGCCCATGAACTGGTCGGCAAGGCTGTCGCGGCATCGGTAAACTCTGGGACGGCGCTAGATCAGCTCGACCTCAGCGAAGTCGATCCTGTCTTTACGAGCGATGCCTCCTCAGTCTTTGATCTGCAAAGGGCGCTCGCCGCTCGCCGTAATCCCGGAGCCCCTTCGATCGAGA
This sequence comes from uncultured Verrucomicrobiales bacterium, assembly GCA_937944055.1. GTDB lineage: Bacteria > Verrucomicrobiota > Verrucomicrobiia > Verrucomicrobiales > Akkermansiaceae > SW10. The sequence goes on from CALDZJ010000108.1 coordinate 9,677, forward strand.
ACGTGAAAGCGCAAATCGCGCGCTGGAAAAAAGCGTAAGCCCTCACGATCCCTCCTGAGAGCCGATCATCTTTAAGGCGCGCCCAGTTGCCGACTCTTGAACTTTCATGAGCGCTCCTGGAGTTCCCTGAGCGACCACATAACCGCCTGCTTCACCGCCCGTCGGCCCGAGGTCGATGAGCTGATCACACGCTGCAATGACATCAAGATTATGTTCCACCACCACTAAGGAATGCCCCGCGTCTCTCAGTCGAAAAAGCACTTCTAGCAGGACTTGCACATCTTGATAGTGCAGCCCGGTGGTCGGCTCATCTAAAAGATAGAGCGTGTGTCCTAAGCTGGACTTTGAGAGTTCACACGCCAGCTTGACCCGCTGGGCCTCTCCTCCAGAAAGCGTATTAGCGGCTTGTCCTAACTTCACGTAAGCCAAGCCCACATCAAAGAGGGCATTCATGATCGCGCTGAGCTTGGGCACGGCCCCGAAGAAATCACGAGCCTCCTCGACTGTCATTTCTAAAACGTCGGCCACATTTTTGCCACGATAGCGAACCTCTAAAGTCTCACGGTTATAGCGATCCCCCCGGCAGGCCTCACACGCGATCCAGACATCAGGAAGAAAGTGCATGTCGATCTTTAGCGCGCCTCCTCCTTGGCACTTTTCACAACGCCCACCTTTTACATTAAAACTAAATCTCCCCGCTTGGTATCCACGCTGACGAGAGAGAGGGAGCTTGGAAAAAAGATCACGGATCAGATCAAAAGCCCCAGTGTAAGTCGCCGGATTAGAGCGCGGGCTCTTCCCGAGTGGGCTCTGATCCACCACCACCACCTTCTCGATTAATTCCATCCCCTCAATCCGTTCATGCTCTCCGGGCTCGACCTTTGCTCGATGGAAAAAACGCGCTAGAGAACGCCTCAGAATCTGATCGATCAAGGTAGATTTCCCGCTTCCACTCGGCCCGCTCACTCCCACTAGGAGGCCCAGAGGAATGATCACCTCATCGCCTTTCAGATTATTCTCCCGTGGGTCTATGATCTTGAGCTCCCCCGTGGATTTCCGCCGCTTAGAGTGAGGTTTTTTCACTGTTCTCCGCAGCCAGCGCCCCGTCGCACTTTCCAACTTCGCCACCTCTTCTGGCGTCCCTTGACAGACTAATTCGCCGCCGTGCAGACCCGCCGCTGGGCCGATCTCGATCACCTGATCGGCGGCGCGCACCATCGCCTCATCATGTTCCACCACCACCACGGTATTCCCCGCATCGCGCAAACGCAGTAAGGCCGCTATCAAACGCTCATTATCGAGCGGGTGCAGACCAATGCTCGGTTCATCCAAAACATAAAGCACCCCCGCCAAGCCCGCTCCCAACTGCGTCGCAAGGCGAACTCGCTGGAATTCCCCTCCCGAAAGCGTGCCACTGGCTCGATCCAAAGTCAGATACCCCAGCCCCACTTCATTTAAGAATGACAAACGCTTTTTCAATTCCGCCACCACTCCCCGCATCGCCACTGCACGCTCCTCCGGGAGACTCAGCCCCGCTAAATAATCACCAACCTCCTTGATAGAACTTCCGCAAAAATCTTGAATCCCCATCTCACCGGAATCGGCCGATAAACGCACCGCCAAATACTCCGGCCTTAACCTCTGCCCAGTACAGGCCCGACATTCTCGTGAGGTGATAAAGCGGCCCATACTCCGTTTCACCGCATCACTCTCGCTCTCTCGGTAGTGGCGCTCCACCTGCCGACACACGCCCTCAAATTCCTTCTTCCAAGGAACAATCTGCCCCTCTTTCTCCCAAGGCACCTCAATTTTGGTCTCGCCCATCCCATAGAAAAGAGCCTCTTGGAAATCCTCCCCCAGTTGATCAAAGCGCTCATCCACACTCACCCCCAGATGCTTTGCCAGAGCTTCAATATGAAGTTGATTCCAGCCCTTCTTTTTCTTCGATCCCTTCGCCCACACCGTCACGGCCCCTTCCGCAAGCGAGCGACTCTGATCCGGCACCACTAGCCTCGGATCGCAAAAAACCTCCGTTCCTAATCCATGACAGGCCTCACAGGCTCCCAGGTGGGAATTGAACGAAAAATGCTTCGGAGTCAGAGCGGCCAATTCGAAGCCCGTTTCGGGATTTCGGAAGCTCGTGGCAAAAGAAATCTCCTCCCAATCCTCATCCCCCTTCTGCTGGGTCAAAGCCCTCACCTCCATTCCGCAAATCCGCAAAGCAATCTCCACACTGTCCGCTAGTCGCGACGCCAGACCCTCTTTTACCACCACCCGGTCGACCACAATTTCCAGCTCGCCTCCCTCTGGCCAATTCTCCGCCGCCTCCTCTAGCTCATAAATCTCTCCGTGAATTCGCACCCTCACAAAGCCCTGCCGCTGCAAATCCGCAATCATTCCTGCCGCATCTCCTCCCACATCTTCTCCCACCAAAATCGGGGCGAGTAAAATCACCCGCGTTCCCTCCGCGCGCCCGCACAAACTCCTCACAATATCCCCCGTCGTCATTCGCTCCAGTCGCGCACCTGTGACTGGATCATGTGGCACCCCCGCCGCCGCATAAAGGATACGGAGGTAATCATGGATCTCGGTCACCGTCGCAATCGTAGAGCGCGGATTACCGGACCCCGATTTCTGATCAATCGCGATCGCGGGGCTTAAGCCCTCGATCGAGTCCACCTCAGGCTTCTCCAACTGATCTAAAAATTGCCGTGCGTAAACGGAAAGTGATTCCACATAACGCCGCTGCCCCTCCGCATAAAGCGTGTGGAAAGCGAGGCTCGATTTCCCACTCCCGCTCACCCCCGTCACCACAATCAGCTTCCCTTGAGGCAGATCCACATCCACCCCCTTGAGATTATGTTGCCGAGCTCCCCGAATCTTGATCACCCCGCTATTGAAGCCCTTTCCTCATCATCGAGTCAACTGCCGCCTCCCAGAGACTCCCCTCACTTAAGCTCTCCTCTCATTTAGAAAAAAAAAGAGATGGTGCGCGCGAGAGGAATCGAACCTCCACGGGGTTGCCCCCACATGAACCTGAATCACGCGAACCCCTTTGTATGGCTTTGCATGAATTTGCCAAAATCCCTCTTAACTCATTGTTTTTAAGCTTATTGAAAAATAACGCAAAAATGCGCAAATTCTTACTAAACGCATGAAGGGGTGCAAACGGGGTGCAAATTTTGTGGACACAAGAGCAATTGAACACCATCTTTAAGAGCGATGAGAGAACGCTCGATCAGCTTCACAACCCGAAAACGAAACCGGGTTTTCAGAAGATCTTCAAAACGGAATGGGGCAACTCATTTTGCCAATGATTACACCTTCCGAGTGAAGCAAGACGGCAAGTCTCACTTCTTCAATTTAGGACCAGACAAACGGCAAGCCGGACCACTTGCAGACAAAATTTCTGACTATCTCAAAGTCGAAGGAAACACTGCTGAGGAAGCTCACCTGATGTTTTCCAAAAGTCACCGTGAAAAAGCTGTCCGAAACAACCGGAGAGAGGAACTTGGAGTCCCCCTTCAAGGCGCTGCTCATCGACCTGCAACGGTTCAAATGATCTCTAGTCGCTACGAAGAAGTCACCAGCCATCTCAGTCCATTCACAATCCGAGGCAACCTAACTTCTCTGCGCCGCTTCGCCGCTGGAATTTTGGGCCTACCAAAACTCGGGAAAGGTCGAACCAAAGACGAACTCGCGGAGTGGCGCGAAAAAACTGGCAGCTTTCCTCTCTCGGGTTTCACGAATCAAGCAGTTGAAAAATTTAGGCAAAGGGAACTGACTTCAGTCAAAGAAGATTTCGAAAAGCTCGGAGCAATGACGGCCTCTCTAAACAGCTACCTTCGCGGAGCAAGAAGCATCTTCTTCAAGAAGCTTCTGCACCACTATGAAGATTTAAATCTTCCAGACCCGATTCCCTTTCAAGGAATCGATCAACTTCAAGAGCCCTCGCACCGCTACCGCTCCAAGATCGATATCATCAAGCTGATGAAACTCGCGAAAAACGAACTCAAACCCGAGCACCCAGAAGAGTGGATCGTGTTTCTGCTTTCAATCGGCGTCGGACTCAGACGCAATGAAATCGACAAACTGGCCTTGGAACAAATCGACTCCGACAACCGCCGCATTTGGATCAAAACAACACCCTACTTTCGACCCAAATCTCGCAGCTCAGAGGCCTATGTAGATGTGGGCCCCGGCATCATGGAAGAGATCGAAGCATACTCGGCACAGCACGCTCCTGTAAACGCCCCCTTCCTTCTTCCCGGACCACCACTTAGTGGCGACAGGCTCCGCTGCCAGAGTGTTCTCAAATCTCTCTATGCTTGGCTACGTTCTCATGGAGTTGATGAAATCAAACCTCTACACACTCTCAGAAAAGAAGCGGGGTCGATGCTCTTCCAATCCAGTGGCAGCCTCCTCAAAGTCTCTGAATTTTTAAGGAACGATATTCAAGTTGCGCGGGAGCATTATGTCGGTCGGAAGGAGAGAATCGAGATTGAGTTGCCCGGATTATGACCGCAGGTATCCACCAACAATTGCTGGGGACAAATATCTGCTTATATTTCAACTAATTTGACAAATTACCCTGTCCGAAATGGCGGTTCTATGGCAACGTCATTATATGAATTCTCTAGCAAATTCCGGCCTCAGCGACGCGGAATGGATGGCAGCATCGCAAGCTTCTACTGCTAGGCTAGCCGTTAACCAGCCCCTTGGAGTGAACTTCAGGCTGTCCCTCTTCGAAATCGAGAAACTCCCCACCTTTGTAAATGTGGCTCAGAAAGTCTTGGAATGAGGCGGACCCGAAAATCCGGCCACTGAAGAGCTAAGTTAAGCTATGGTGTTGGGGCGATAGAGATTGGTAGGAGTTCATGGATGATTGAGCAAGCAGGGAGTCGGTGAATGGGACGAAATTGGAAAGCTGGCGCCCCGGATGGAGCGTAGCG